>NZ_BAABGM010000011.1:0-219285 GCF_039541575.1 Fodinibacter luteus
ACCGGCATCTCGTGCACCAACGCCCGGGCCACCCCCACCAACCGGTCCCCCGCCGACGGGGGTTCCCGGCGCGCCAACGCCACCACCGACCCCACCGACCGGGCCGCGTCCACCGGCGCCACCACCTCCCGCGAGCACCGCACCGCATCCGTGGCCCGCGCCTGTACCGCACACACCGACCCCTTGACCCGCTCCAACACCCCGACCAGGTCCACCCGCTCCGCGTCGCTCAGCCCCCCGACATCCACCCCCGCCAGCCACCCCTGGAACGCCACCACCGGCCCCACCACACCACCACCAGGCGCGGCGGCGTCCCCGCCGGGCGGCACTGCCTCCGACACCGGTCGGGCCACGGCGCCCTCGGTGACGGCATCCCCGCTACCGGCGGCGGCGGTCTGGCCGCCGACCCCAGCCGCAGCGACCTGCTCACCGGGCGGCACGGCATCCGTCACCGGCTGCGGCACACCACTCCCCGGGCTGCCGCCCGGACCCTCACACCCCAGTTCCCCCGCCATGAGAAAACCGTACAGGTGTCCACCGACACCCCCCCGAACCCGCCACCCCACCTGTGGACGACGACAACCAACCGCACGCCCTGTGGACGAAGCACCCGGCACGACGCCCTCCAGCGCCGAGCCTCCCGCGCACCCAAGGCCCGCAAGCCCACCGCAAGCCCACGTCGAGCCACGTCGAGCCCCGACCGTCCGACCGTCCCGACACCGCCGGTCCCGGCCGTGTCGGGCGCCTGCGCCGCAGCGGCCCGTCAGGCGGAGCCGGCGGCGAGGAAGCGGCCGGCCACCTCGATGAGGCGGTCGTTGGCCTCCCGCTCGGCGATGGTCGCGCGCGCCCCGTCCGAGCCGTACGGACGAACGGTGAGCCCGGCATCCTGGCAGGCGGCCGCGAACTCGACCGTCCGAGAACCCAGCGAGAACCAGACGAAGTTCGCCTGGGCGTCCGGCGGCGACCAGCCCTGGTCTCGCAGCGCCGCCACCACCCGCTCGCGCTCGGCCACGAGCTCCTTGACGCGCACCTCGAGCTCGTCGACGGCCTCGAGCGACGCGACCGCCGCCGCCTGGGCCAGCGAGTTCACCCCGAAGGGGATCGCCGCCTTGCGCAGCGCCTCCGCGACGGGCTCGTGCGCCACGGCGTACCCGACCCGCAGCCCGGCCAGCCCGTACGCCTTGGAGAAGGTGCGCAGGACGGCGACGTTGGGTCGCGACCGGTGCACGGCGAGGGCATCCGGCGAGTCCGGGGCGGTGACGAACTCGAGGTACGCCTCGTCGATGACGACGAGGACGTCGGAGGGCACCCGCTCGAGGAACACCTCGAGCTCCGCGTCGCCGACGGTCGTCCCCGTCGGGTTGTTCGGTGTGCAGACGAGCACGACGCGCGTGCGCGGGGTGATCGCGTCGGCCATGGCGACGAGGTCGTGGCGCGCATCGGCCGTCAGGGGCACCTGCACCGGTACGGCGCCCGCGAGCGTCACGAGAATCGGGTACGCCTCGAAGGACCGCCACGCGAAGACGACCTCGTCGCCCATGTCGCACGTCGCCGCGATGAGCTGCCCGAGCACCCCCACCGACCCGGGCCCGAACGCGAGGCGAGCAGCCGGCACGCCGAGCCGCGCCGCCAGCACCTGCGTGAGGGCCCCGACCGACATGTCGGGGTACCGGTTCATCTGCGAGGCGGCGTCGCGCACCGTGTCGAGCACGGCGGGCAGCGGCGGGTAGGGGTTCTCGTTGCTGCTGATCTTGTACGCCGTGACCCCGGGCGGGGCGGATGCCGGGCGGCCGGGGGTGTAGGCCGGCAGGGCATCGAGGGCGTCCCGCAGACGCACCGGGGCGTCCGGCGCGCGCGGAGCGTCCGGGGCCGCAACGCCCTCGGTCGCACGGGTCTCGTCGGTCATGCGGACCACTGTAGGGCGGGGCGCACGCAGCACCCGACCCGGCGAGTCGCCGCCGGGCCCTCCTGCGGCGGCATCGGCACCTGCCACACTGCGGGCGTGAAGAACTTCCTCGTCCGCGTGGTCGTCAACGGCATCGCCCTGTGGGTCGCGGCCCTCGTCGTCGACGGGGTCGACCTCGCCGAGAACGAGTCCACCTTCTCGACGAAGGTCCTCACGATCGGCCTCGTGGCGCTCGTCTTCGGAGTGCTCAACGCCCTCATCAAGCCGATCGCGACCCTGCTGTCGCTGCCGTTCATCGTGCTGACGCTCGGGCTGTTCATCTTCGTCGTCAACGCGTTCATGCTGCAGATCACCGAGTGGATCAGCGACTGGCTGGGGCTGTCCTTCACCATCGACGAGTTCTTCTGGGATGCCGTCCTCGCCGCGGTCGTCATCACGTTCGTCTCGTGGGTGCTCAACATCGTCCTCCCCGAGGACGACTGACCGCGGCCGCTCCCGCGGACGGCCGGGGACGGCATCCCGGTAGGTTGGCGCCATGCGCGTCCTCGTCTCCGGCGGTGCCGGCTACATCGGGTCCCACACGGTGGTCCAGCTCGTCGCGGCCGGCCACGAGGTCGTCGTCGTGGACTCCTTCGCCAACGCCAAGCCGTCGGTGGTGGGCCGGGTCGAGGCGCTGACCGGGCAGCGGCTCGACGTGCGCTCGTTCGACCTGACCGACCACGACAAGACCGAGCACCTGTTCGCCCACGACAGCATCGACGCGGTCATCCACTTCGCCGGGTTCAAGGCCGTCGGGGAGTCGGTCGCCAAGCCGCTCGAGTACTACGAGAACAACCTGGGCTCCACCTTCTCCCTCGTGCGCGCGATGCGCCGACACGGCGTGTCCAGGCTGGTGTTCTCCTCCTCCGCCACGGTCTACGGTGCGAACGCCCCGGTGCCGATGCACGAGGACCTGCCGACGAGCGCGACCAACCCCTACGGGTGGACCAAGGTCATGCAGGAACAGGTGCTGCGCGATGTCGCCGCCGCCGACCCGACGTGGCGGATCGCGCTGCTGCGCTACTTCAACCCCGTCGGGGCCCACCCCTCGGGCACGATCGGCGAGGACCCCTCCGACATCCCGAACAACCTCATGCCCTACCTCGCCCAGGTCGCCGTCGGGCGCCGGGAGTCCCTGTCGGTCTTCGGCGGGGACTACCCCACTCCCGACGGCACCGGCATCCGGGACTACATCCACGTCGAGGACCTCGCGGCCGGGCACATCGCCGCGCTGAACCGCCTCGAGGCCGTGTCCGACCCGGTCTCGACGTGGAACCTCGGCACCGGGCACGGCACGTCGGTGCTCGAGCTCGTCGCGGCGTTCGAGCGAGCCTGCGGCCACGCCCTGCCCTACCGGATCGTCGACCGGCGCCCCGGCGACGTCGCCGCCTCCTACGCCGACCCGACCCGGGCCCACGCCGAGCTCGGCTGGCGAGCCACCCGCACCGTCGACGACATGTGCGCCGACACCTGGCGCTGGCAGAGCGCCAACCCGCACGGCTACCCCGACGCCTGACCCCGCGGACGAGGGCGGGGCGGCGGGGCGGTGTCAGGGCCGCTCCCGCAGGTCAGGCCCCGGGCAGCACCGTGTTGAACCGCAGCATGTTGCCCGCCGGGTCGCGGAACGCGCAGTCGCGCACGCCGTAGAACTGGTCCATGGGCTCCTGGAGCACCTCGCCGCCGGCGGCCCGCACGTGCTCGAAGACGGCGTCGACGTCGTCGCACCGGAAGATGAGCGGGCTGAGCAGGCCCTTGGCGAGCAGGGTGTCCATCGCCGCGCGGTCCTCGTCGCTGCAGCCGGGGTAGATGCCGACCGACTGGATCGTGATCTCGAGGTCGGGCTGCTGCGGCGTCGACACGCTGAGCCAGCGGAAGTCACCGTTCGTGACGTCCCGGGTCACCGTGAAGCCGAGCACGTCGCGGTAGAAGGTGAGCGCCTTGTCGTGGTCGTCGACGACGAGGAAGCAGTTGGCGACGGCGAGCGAGGCCGTCGGAGCGGCCGCGCCGGTCGGCTCCGCGCCGGTCGGGGTCGTGGCGGTCGTGGTGGTCCTGGTGGTCGTGGTGTCCATGCGTCGACGCTAGGCGCTCGACGCCCCGGCACGCTTCTCCGATCCTGACCGACCGCGGGTGGGCCGGCCCGCCTGCTTGGCGATGCACGGCGGGATGCCGCGCGCCTCCTCGTGCGAGCGGGCGCGGTACTCGCTCGGGGTCACCCCCATGAGCTCGGTGAAGCGCGCGCTGAACGAGCCGAGCGAGGTGCAGCCCACCGCCATGCAGACGTCGGTGACGGACAGGTCACCGCGGCGCAGGAGCGCCGCGGCCCGCTCGACGCGGCGGGTCATGAGGTGGGCGTAGGGGGTCTCGCCGAAGGCCTCGCGGAAGCTGCGGTGGAAGTGGCCGACCGACATGAGCGCGTCGCTGGCGAGCGCGGGCACGTCGAGGGGCTCGGCGTAGTCGCGGTCCATCCGGTCGCGGGCCTGCCGCAGCCGGACGAGGTCGTCCCGGTGCACCCGACCACGGTCGCACGGCGGGGCGGCCCACGGAAGGCGAGCGACCGGCATCCCGTCCACCGGCCACCGGCATCCGGCCACCGGCAGGTGAGGGTCCCCTGCCGTGGCCCGGTTCACATTCGACAACGGCCGGACGCGGTTCCGGGGCTACTACGACGGACTGTAGTTTGTACTACGTCACGTCGTATGACTTGCAGGAGTCCAGCATGGATGCCGTCGATGTCGCCAGGTGGCAGTTCGCCATCACGACCGTCTACCACTTCTTGTTCGTGCCCATCACGATCGGCCTGTCGCTGATCGTCGCGATCTTCCACACCCAGTGGCTGCGCACGCGCGACCCCGAGTACTTCCGGCTCACGAAGTTCTTCGGGAAGCTCTTCATCATCAACTTCGCCCTCGGGCTCGTCACCGGCATCGTCCAGGAGTTCCAGTTCGGGATGAACTGGTCCGACTACTCCCGCTTCGTCGGAGACATCTTCGGCGCTCCGCTCGCCTTCGAGGCGCTGCTCGCCTTCTTCCTCGAGTCGACGTTCCTCGGCATCTGGATCTTCGGCTGGGGCCGGATCCCCGAGAAGCTCCACGCGTCGACGATGTGGCTCGTGCACATCGGCACCGTGCTGTCGGCCTACTTCATCCTGGCGGCGAACTCCTTCATGCAGAACCCGGTCGGCTTCCGGTTCAACCCCGAGAACGGACGCGCCGAGATGGCCGACTTCCTCGCGGTGCTGACGAACAAGGTCCAGCTCGTCACCTTCCCCCACGTCGTGTTCTCGGCCTACATGGTCGGCGGCGCCGTCGTCATGGGCGTGGCCCTGTGGCTGCTGCGCAAGCACGCCGGCACCGCGGACGAGTCGATGTACCGCCGCGCCACCCGGTTCGGGGCCGTCTTCGCCCTCGTCGCGTCGCTCGGCGTCGTCGTCACCGGCGACATCCAGGGCAAGATCATGACCGAGGTCCAGCCGATGAAGATGGCGGCCGCGGAGGGTCTGTACGAGACGACGGCGAACGCGCCCTTCTCGGTGCTCTCGGTCGGCTCGCTCGACGGGAGCGAGGCCACCCGGATCATCGAGATCCCCGGGCTGCTGTCCTTCCTCGCCACCGGCACGTGGGACGGCGAGGTCGAGGGCATCAACGAGCTGCGCGAGAGCGAGCGGGCGATGGCCGAGAAGGTCGCCGAGCGCTACGGCCCCGACGTCGCCGCGCTCGTCATCGTCGACGACTACACGCCGATGATCCCGCTGACCTACTGGTCGTTCCGCTTCATGATGGGCCTGGGCTTCGCGACGATGGCCGCGGCCGCCGCCGTCCTGTGGGCCACCCGTCGGGGCGGCGTCCCGCTGTCGCCGCTGTGGACGTGGGTCGCGGTGCTCACCCCGCTCGCGCCCGTCTTCGCCAACAGCTGGGGCTGGATCTTCACCGAGGCCGGCCGGCAGCCGTGGATCGTCTACGGGCTCATGACGACGGCATCCGGGGTCTCGCCCTCGGTGAGCGCCATGGAGGTGTGGATCTCGATGATCACCTACACCGCCGTCTACGCGGTGCTCGCCGTCATCGAGGTCAAGCTCTTCCTCACCTACGTCCGGCGCGGCGCCGACCCCTTCGAGGACCCGGCCGACCACGCGGACGCGGACGACGACGCCCCGCTCCAGTTCGCCTACTGATCGGATCGAGGACCACTCATGGACTACGCACTCATCTGGTTCGGCCTCATCGGCCTGCTGTGGGCCGGCTACCTCGTCCTCGAGGGCTTCGACTTCGGCGTCGGCGCACTCCTCCCGGTGCTCGGCAAGGGACGCAACGCCCAGGACACCGAGAAGCGCCGTCGGGTCATGCTGACGACGATCGGCCCCCACTGGGACGGCAACGAGGTCTGGCTGCTCACCGCCGGTGGCGCCACGTTCGCGGCCTTCCCGCACTGGTACGCCACGATGTTCTCGGCGATGTACCTGCCGCTGCTCATCCTGCTCATCGCGCTCATCGTGCGGAACATGGGCTTCGAGTACCGCGGCAAGCGCGACGACGACACCTGGCGCCAGCGCTGGGACTGGGCGATCATCGGCGGCTCCATCGTCGCCCCGCTGCTCGTCGGCGTCGCCCTGACCAACGTCGTGCGGGGGCTGCCGATCGACGCCGACATGGAGTTCGTCGGCAACCTGTGGACCCTGCTCAACCCGATGTCGCTCCTCGGCGGGCTCGTCGTGCTCGGCCTCAGCCTCACGCACGGCGCGTTCTTCCTCGCCCTGAAGACGACGGGTGACATCCGGCGCGACGCCCAGGCCCTCGGCACGACCCTCGGCCTCGGCACGGCGGTGCTCGCCGTGACCCTCCTGCTGTGGCTCAACCTCAGCCAGGGCACGGTCTGGACGTGGCTCACGACGGCGGTCGCCGCGCTGTCCCTCGTCGGCGCGATCCTCGCGAACATGCGGGGCCGCGAGGGCTGGGCGTTCACCGGCACGGCCGTCACGATGGCGTCGGCGGTCGCGACGTACTTCCTCGCGCTCTACCCGAACGTCATGCCGACCACCCTCCCGGGCGGCACGTCGCTGACCATCGAGAACGCCTCGAGCAGCGAGCTGACGCTGCAGATCATGACCGTCGCGGCCCTCGTGTTCACGCCGATCGTGCTGCTCTACACCGCGTGGACCTACTGGACGTTCCGCAAGCGGCTCGGCACCCAGCACATCCCGCAGGCCGTCTCGGTGAAGTGAGCCGGCGGCATCCCCGATGAGGCCCTTCGACCCCCGGCTGCTCAGGACGGCGCCGGCCGCACGCCGGCCGGTCACCGTCCTGGCGGTCGTCGGCGTGCTCCAGGGCCTCGCGACGATCGGCCTCGCGGTGGCGCTCACGGCGCTCGTCGTGGCCGTCGTCGAGGGGATGCCGGTGGGCCCGTCCGCGCTGTGGCTGGCGGGCCTGTTCGGGGCGCGGGCCGCCCTCGCGTGGGTCGCGGAGCGGGTCGCGGCCTGGGCCGGGCTCGAGGTGACCGCGGAGCTGCGCGAGCGGCTGCTCGCCCGGTGGCTCGCCTCGCCCGCCGAGGACCGCCCCGACCCGGACCGGGCCGTCACCCTCGCCGCCCAGGGCGCCGCGAGCGTCGAGCCGTACGTCGCCCGCTTCCTCCCTGCGCTCGTCGCGGGGGTCGTCGTCCCGGTGCTCGCGCTCGCGACGCTGCTGTGGGTCGACTGGGTCAGTGCGCTCATCGTCGCGCTCACGCTGCCGCTCCTGCCGTTCTTCGCCGCCCTCATCGGCACGGCGACCCGCGCCGAGACCGAGCGGCGCTGGGCCGCGCTGTCGTCGCTGTCGGGCCACTTCCTCGACGTCATGCGCGGCCTGCCGACCCTCGTCGGGTACGGCCGGGCCGAGCGCCAGGTCGACGTCATCGGCGAGGTGAGCCAGCAGCACCGCCGGGCCACGATGAGCACGCTGAGGCTGGCGTTCACGTCGTCGGCGGCCCTGGAGCTGCTCGCGTCGATCTCGGTCGCGATCGTCGCGGTCACCGTCGGCCTGCGGCTCACCCACGGGTCGATGACGCTGCAGGCCGGGCTGCTCGCGATCCTGCTCGCGCCCGAGGCCTACTGGCCGATCCGCCGGGTCGGCGCCGAGTTCCACGCGGCGGCCGACGGCGCCGAGGCGATCGACGGCATCCTCGCCGAGCTCGCCGAGCCGGACGACTCCTCGCGGCGAGTGCGGACGTGGCCGCTGGGGCAGCCACGTCCGCACTCACCGGGGGGTGGCGCACCGGACGAGGTCGGCGTGCGCCTCGTCCGGGCCGCGTACACCTACCCGGGCGCCGACGCACCCGCGCTGACGAGCGTCAGCCTGGATGCCGGGCCGGGGCTCACCGCCGTCACCGGCCCCTCCGGGGTCGGCAAGTCGACCCTCCTCGAGCTCGCGGCCGGTCTGCGCACGCCCACTGCCGGTACCGTGCGCGCCGGCCGCGCCCACCTCGTGACCCAGCGCCCGTTCCTGCCGGCGGGTACCCTGCGCGACGCGCTCACCCTCGGCAACGGGGCCGACGACCAGGCCCTGTGGGACGCCCTGCGGCTCGTCGGCCTCGAGGGCTTCGTCGCCGGGCTGTCCCGGGCGCTCGGCACCCCGCTCGGCGACGACGGGTTCGGGCTGTCCGCCGGCCAGCGGGCCCGGGTGGCCCTGGCCCGGGCGGCTCTGTCGACCGCACCGGTGCTGCTCGTCGACGAACCCACCGCACACCTCGACGAGGACGCCGCGGCTCTCGTCCACGACGTCCTCGTCGAGCTCGGCGAGCGCCGCACGGTGCTCGCCGTGACGCACCGGCCCGAGCTCGTCGAGCGCGCCGACCGGCACGTCGTGCTGACCCACGAGGGCGCGGAGGTGCTGCGGTGAGCACCCACCCCATGAGCCTGCTCCGCCCGACCCGCGCGACGATCCACGGCGGGCTCCTCGGCGGCGCCGCGACGGCATCCGGCATCGCCCTGACCGCGACGTCGGGATGGCTCATCGTGCGGGCCAGCGAGCAGCCGGTCATCCTCACTCTGCTCACGGCCATCGTCGGGGTCCGGGCCTTCGGCATCGCCCGGCCCTTCTTCCGCTACCTCGAGCGGGTCGTGTCGCACGATGCCGCGCTCGACGACCTCGCGCAGCGCCGCACCGGCGTGTACGCCGCGCTCGTGCCGCTCACCCCGGCGCGGCTCGGGCGCCGGTCGCGCTCGAGCGTGCTCGCCGGCGTCGTCGACGACCTCACCGACGTCGTCGAGGCCCAGGTCCGGGTCACCGTGCCGGTGCTCTCGAGCGCCCTCGCCGGGCTCGTCGCGGCGCTGCTCGCCGCGTGGTTCGCACCGCAGGTCGGGCTCGTGCTCGTCGGGCTGCTCCTCGCCGTCGCGGCGACGTGCTGGCTCGCGTGGCTCGTGGAGTCGCGCTCACGCGACGAGCTGCTCGAGGCCCGGGCCGAGGTGCTTCGGGTCAGCGACCTCGTGGCGCGCCAGGCCGGTGAGCTGCAGGCGGTCGGGGCCGGTGCCACGGCATCCGGCTGGCTCCGCGACGCCCACGAGACGCTGCGCCGCGCCGTGAACCGGCAGAGCCGCGGCCGCGCGCTCGTCGCCGCGACGTTGCTCGTCGCGACCGCCGTGGCGACCGTGGCCACCGCCGCCCTCGTCGACCCCGCGGCCACCGGGGCGCCCGTCGCCGCGCTCCTCGTCGTCGTCCCGGTCGCCCTCGGCGACGCCCTCGCCCCGCTCGTCGACACGATGCGCTCGCTGGCGCGGGCGCAGGGCAGCGCGGCCCGGCTCGACGCGCTGCTCGAGCAGCAGCCCGCCGTGACCGACGCTGCCACCCCTGCTGGCGTCCGGCAGGTCGGGGGTCCTGACCCCCAAGGTGCCGGACGCAACGAGGTGTCCGGCCGCCACGTGGAGCTGCGGGAGGTCGCCGCGTCGTGGACGGGTCACGGCGAGCAGCTCGCCCCGACCGACCTCACCCTCGAGCCCGGGCGGCGGGTCGCCGTCGTCGGCCCCAACGGCTCGGGGAAGAGCACCCTGCTCGCCGTGCTCGCCCGGCACCTCGACCCGAGCCGCGGACGTCACGCGGTCGACGGCACCGACGTCCACGGCCTCGGGCTCGAGGAGGTGCGCCGGCACGTCGCCGTCGTCGACGACGAGCCGCACGTCTTCTCGACGTCGGTGGCCGCCAACCTGCGGCTCGCCCACCCGGACGCGAGCGACGCCGACGTCTCGGCCGCACTGGGTCGCGCCGGGCTGGGGGACTGGCTCGCGGGCCTGCCGGATGGCCTCGACACCCGCCTCGGCAGCGGCGGTCGCGGGGTGTCCGGCGGCGAGCGCGCCAGGCTCGGCGTGGCCCGCGCCCTCCTCGCCGACCGGCCCCTCGTGCTGCTCGACGAGCCCACCGCCCACCTCGACCACGCCACCGCCACGGCGGTCCTCGACGACGTGCTCACGGCCACCGACGGACGCAGCGTCGTCCTCGTCAGCCACCGTCCCGAGGCCGTCGACCGTTTCGACTCCGTGCTCGACCTCGGCGCAGCCTCGACGGCTGCGCGCACCCCGAAGGAGTAGCCATGCCGCACTCGACCTCCGCACCCCGTCTCGGCGACCTCGAGCGGGTCGTCATGGAGCACCTGTGGGAGGCGGCCACCGCGGGCGGCTCCCAGTTCGGCGGCGCCACCGTCCGCGAGGTGCACGACCGCTTCGAGGGCGAGCGGGAGATCGCCTACACGACGGTCATGACGGTGCTCGACCGCCTCGCGAAGAAGGGACTCGTCACCCGCGAGCGCGACGGGCGCGCCTGGCGGTACCGCCCCGCCGACACCCGCGAGGCACTCACCGCGCAGACGATGCGCCGCACGATGGACGACATGGACGTCACCGACCGGCGCACGGCCCTCCTGCACTTCCTCGACGGGGCGACGACGGACGAGATCGCCGACCTCAAGGCCGCCCTCGCCGAGATCGAGGCCCGTGCGGAGGCGGAGGTGGCGCCGGCGCCGGCACCTCGGCGTCGCCCGCTGCGGGGGCGCTGAGCCCGGGTCGTCCCTCCGCGCCCGGGTGATCCCCGGGCGGAGTCACCCGGGGATCACCCGGGCGGGGCGGCCGGGCGAGGCGGCCGCGACGGGCCGGGGTGAACCCCGACGGGCCGGGGGTGAACCCCGACGAGCCCGGCGCGCCTGTCACCATGGTGGGTGTGATCCCGTTCCTCCTCGCGGGGCTCGCCGTGCTCCTCGCGTGGGTGGCTCCCGGGCTCATGGCCCGCCAGAAACGCTTCCGCCGGGCACCCCGGGCCTCGCTCGTCGCGTGGCAGGCGGTGTCGCTCGGCGGCATCCTCGCGGCCCTTGCCGCGGCGCCGGCCACCCTCCCGCTGCTCCTCGAGGGCGAGGACGCCTTGGAGCGCACCGAGCTCGTCGCTCCGGCCGTGCTGCTCAGCACGGCCGTGCTGGCCCGCGTCCTGTACGCCGGGCACGACGTCGGCGTGCGGCTGCGTCGGGTGCGCGCCGACCACCGCCAGCTCGTCGACATCATCGCGACGCACGAGCGCGACCGCGTGCGCATCCTGCAGCACCCGACCCCGACGGCCTACTGCATCCCGGGGCGGCAGGCCCGGGTCGTGCTGTCCCAGGGTGTGCTCGACGCCCTGCCCGCCGACCAGCTCGAGGCGGTCGTCGCCCACGAGGACGCACACCTGCGTGCTCGCCACGACCTGCTCCTCGAGTTCTTCGCCGTCGTCCACCGGGCCGTGCCCGCACCGCTGCGCTCGGACGCCGCGCTGTCGGAGGTGCGCCTCCTCGTCGAGGTGCTCGCGGACCGGGCCGCGGTGCGCAGGAGCGGGGAGGTGGCGACGGCCCGGGCGCTGCTCGCCCTCGCGGGGAGCCGCACCCCGGAGGCCGCGCTCGGGGTGGGGACGACCGCGCCGGTGCGGCTGCGCCTGCTCGCCGACGGCCCGCCGCACCCGGTGCTCCCGGCCGTCGCGTACACGTATGCCGCGCTCGCCGGCACGCTCCCCCTGGTCCTGCTCGCCGCTGCGTGGACGTGAGCGCCGACCCGGCACCGGTCCAGGGATGTCAGGGATGTCAGGGGCGCAGTGGGGCGCGCGTCCGACATCACCGGAGGCGGTGGAGGGGCGCCGGCGCTAGGCCCAGCTGGGCGGCGGGGGCGGTGGCGTCGAGCCGGGCGGGGTCGGCTCGGGACCGGCGGGCGCCGTCGGAGCGGGGGGCGCGCCCCCGGCATCCGAAGCAGGCGGCGGCGGTGCGGACCCAGCCGGCGGCGGGGGCGGTGGTGGCGCCGCGGCGGCCGCAGCGGCGCCCGGAGGGGGAGGCGGGGACCCCGGGGCGCCGTAGGCCGGCGGCGCGACGGTGAGCGGGCCGAGCCGACCGCTCGACTCGAGCTCGCGCAGCGTCGCCAGGAGCCTCGCACGGTCGTCGGCGGATGCCGGCCGGCCGGTGGCCTCGAGGTAGGCGAGGACGCCGAGGTCGCGCAGCGCGCGGTCGCCACCACCCGGCCCCGGGCCGGGGGTGTTGATGCCGGCCTGGGTCATCGCGACATCGGCCTTGGCGGCGAGGTCGCTCGCGGCGGCCTTGGCCCTGTCGAAGAAGCTCATCGGGGACCTCCATGAGGGTGACCTGACTCCTGCCGGAAACCCTAGGCGGGTGTCGGGGGTTCCGCCTAGCGTTGGGGCAGGTTCTCGGGCGAGGGCCGGGGGCCACGAGTGAGAGGGCGGTCAGCCACGATGACGATCCACGGGTCGCTGTTCCAGGAGTTCAAGGAGAAGGAGACCCAGGACCCCTTCTCGCTGCAGAACAAGAAGATGCTGCGGGTCGACATGCGCTACGGGGAGGTGTGGGCGCGCACCGGGTCGATGGTGGCCTACCAGGGCGACGTGCGCTTCGTGAACAAGGGCTCGGGTGGCCTCGGCAGGATGCTCAAGGCGGCCACGACCGGCGAGGGCGTCAAGATGATGCAGTGCTCGGGCAGCGGCGAGCTGTTCGTCGCCGACGAGGCCAGCGAGATCCAGGTCATGTACCTCGAGGACGACGCCATCTCGGTCAACGGCGCCAACGTCCTGGCCTTCTCCAACTCGATCCAGTGGGACATCCACCGCATCCAGGCCCGGGGCGCCACCATGACCGGCGGCCTGTACAACGTGGCCCTGCGCGGCACCGGCTACGTCGCCGTGACGACCAAGGGCGACCCCATCGCGCTCGACGTCGCGTCGGCCCCCACCTTCGCCGACGCCCAGGCCGTCGTGCTCTGGACGGCCGGGGTCTCGATGGACATCCGCGTCGACACCGGTGGCCTGGGCTCGATGATCCGCGGCGGCACGGGTGAGCTGCTGCAGATGTCCTTCGGCGGGCAGGGCTACGTCCTCGTCCAGCCGAGCGAGTCGGTGCCCCAGGGGGCGCCGCAGTCGCAGAGCCCCGGCGGGATGCTCGGGCAGTTCCTCCAGTAGGCGGACGCCCACGGGAAGGCGCCACGCACGGGCGCCCGGCGGCATGCGCAACAATCGTCGGCATGACGGCACAGGTGACCGGGACCGACATCCTCGACGTCGCGCGCGAGCAGGTGCTCGAGCGGGGCGTGCCCCTGACCCGGGAGCAGGTGCTCGAGGTGCTGCGCACCGGCGACGACCGCCTCCAGGACCTGCTCGCCCTCGCCCACGAGGTGCGGATGAGGTACCAGGGGCCGAGCGTCGAGGTCGAGGGCATCGTGTCGCTCAAGACGGGCGGCTGCCCGGAGGACTGCCACTTCTGCTCGCAGTCCGGCCAGTTCACCTCCCCGGTGCGCTCGGTGTGGCTCAACATCCCCGAGCTCGTGCGCGCCGCGAAGGAGACCGCGGCCACCGGCGCGAGCGAGTTCTGCATCGTCGCGGCCGTGCGCGGGCCCGACGACAGGCTCATGGAGCAGATGCGCGAGGGCGTCGCCGCCATCCGGGCGGCGGTCGACATCAACGTCGCCGCCTCGCTCGGCATGCTGACCCGCGAGCAGGTCGACGACCTCGTCGACATGGGCGTGCACCGCTACAACCACAACCTCGAGGCCGGTCGCTCCTACTTCCCGAACGTCGTCACGACCCACTCCTTCGACGAGCGCTGGGACACCTGCCTCATGGTCAAGGAGTCGGGCATGGAGCTGTGCTGCGGCGGCCTCGTCGGCATGGGCGAGACCCTCGAGCAGCGCGCCGAGCTCGCCGCCCAGCTCGGCGAGCTCGAGCCGCACGAGGTGCCGCTCAACTTCCTCAACCCCCGGCCCGGCACCCCGTTCGGCGACCTCGAGCCGATGGAGACCGGCGACGCCCTGCGCACCATCGCGGCCTTCCGGCTCGCCCTGCCGCGCACGATCCTGCGCTACGCCGGTGGCCGCGAGCTCACCCTCGGCGACCTCGGCACCCGCGACGGGCTGCTCGGCGGCATCAACGCCGTCATCGTCGGCAACTACCTCACGACCCTGGGGCGCGACCCGCGCGAGGACCTCGCCCTGCTCGACGAGCTCGAGATGCCGATCAAGGCCCTCAACGAGACGTTCTGACGGCGCCCGGTCGACGGTGGTGTTCATGACCGAGCAGACGGATGCCGGGGAGCCGGTCGCGCGGCCCGGCTCGCCCGGGCTGTGGTGCGGCCAGTGCGGGGACGCCGTCGCGCAGGGCGACCACGTCCGCTGCGCCCGGCGGGCGGTGCTGGAGCCCCCGCGGTTCTGCGTGCACTGCCGTCGCCGGATGAAGGTGCAGGTCACCCCCGGCACCTGGACCGCGACGTGCGTGCGGCACGGGACGGTGGAGCAGCCCACCTGGTCGTGACCGACGCCGGGCCGGTGGTGTGACGCATCAGTCGCGACGCGGTGGGTCGTGCGGATTGCCGGACACCCGCGCGGTGGCGAGACTGGAGGTGGAGGGACCACAGTGATCGAGGTGGCTGCCATGCCCCCATCCACAGCGACACCGCCGGGCTGGTACCCGGACACCCAGTCCAGCGTTCCGCTCCTTCGGTACTGGGACGGGACGCGGTGGACGACCCAGACCAGCCTTCGACCGGCGGACGGGGGCGGTTCGCCCCCCTCGGCGGCCACCACGGCATCCGCCCGCCCGCCACGGTCGCGCTGGTGGCAGGCGGTGAAGTGGGGAGCCGTCGCCGCCTTCCTGCTCGCCACCGCCGTCGTGGGTGTCGCGCTGCTCGTCAACCACCAGCAGGTCTGCAGCGTCAGCACCAAGGGCGAGTTCACGTTCGCTGCCGCCGGCGAGCAGTGCGTGCCCAAGCAGGAGCTCGACGAGAAGCAGCAGGCCCTGACCCAGGACGTCGCCCCGTCCAAGGCTGCGGCGAGTGCAGCGCCGGTGCCGCCGAGCCTGCCCGACCTGAACGGATCGTGGCTCGGTGCGGGCGGCAGCACGTACACGATCACCCAGGGTGGCAGCCAGGCCACCATCGAGGAGTACACCCCGGGGCTCGGCCTCACCGCCGCAGGCGTCGGCACGGTGAGCGACGCGGGCGCACGGTTCCAGCTCACCGGCTACGACGGCAGCACCGGGTTCGCCGACTTCCAGCTCCAGGGGCCGGACACGCTCTCCGGGGTCATGGCCAACGTGACCTACCAGCTCCAGGCTCCCGCCGTCCTCACGCGCACCGGCTGAGCCCGTCGCCCACGACCGGCAGCCCGGTCACGTCCGGAGGCCGGCTCCCGGGAATGCCACAGGGTTGTTGACGGTTCAATCACCTGATCGGCACCCATCGGACCCCGACCTCTCCTCAGGAGCCCCCCGTGAACGTCCTCGTCCTCGTCGGCAGCCTGCGCGCCGGCTCCACCAACCGCCAGCTCGCCGACGCCGCCATCGCGCACCTGCCGACCGGCGTCGACGGCACTGTGTTCGCCCGCCTCGCCGACCTCCCGCACTACTCCGAGGACCTCGACCACGACGACGCGCTGCCCGAGGTCGGTCGCGACCTGCGCGAGGCCGTCGCCGACGCGGATGCCGTGCTCCTCGTCACGCCCGAGTACAACGGCTCGCTGTCGAGTGCCGTCAAGAACGCCGTCGACTGGGTCTCGCGGCCCCGTGGCGCGGCCGCGATCGTCGGCAAGCCCGCCGCCGTCATCGCCGCGGCAGGCTCGCCCCGCGCCGCCACGTGGGCCCGCGAGGACGGCGTCAAGGTGCTGCGCGTCGCGGGCGCCGCTGTCCTCGAGGACACCGTCGGCGTCGGCTCGTCGTTCCAGGCCTTCACCGACGGCCGGCTCGGTGACGAAGCCCTCGACGCCGAGCTCCGCTCGCTCGTGGACGACCTCGTGGATGCCGTCGAGCAGGGCGCCCGCTCCGCCGCCTGACGGCGACCCCGTGGGAGAGAATTGTCTTCGGCGGGGGATGCCTGCTCGTGGTCGCGGGGGCTGTCGCACTCGTCGGCTTCGGCGCGTGGACCGTCCGGCAGTGGATCTGGCGCTGACCGTCCCGTGCGCGAGCCGGCGCAGGGGCAGCGGCACAATGGGCGGCGATGACCCCTGGACCCAGCACCTGGCCCCACCCCGCCGGAGTCGGGTGCTCGGACGGCTGCCCTGACAGCCACCTGGGCACCCAACTCGGGGGGGCGGACGTCGGCGAGCTCCTCGCGTTCGACCGGGACCACGTGTGGCACCCGTACTCCTCGGCCGTGGAGCCCCAGGAGCCCTACCTCGTCGAGTCCGCGGACGGCATCCGGCTGAGGATCCGCGACCGGGCCGGCCGCCCTCGTGAAGTCGTCGACGCCATGTCGTCGTGGTGGTGCGCCGTCCACGGGTACGCCGTCCCCGAGCTCGACGCCGCCGCGCACCGCCAGCTCGGGGCGATGTCGCACGTCATGTTCGGCGGGCTGACCCACGAGCCGGCGATCGGGCTGTCGCGCCGCCTCGTCGAGCTCGCGCCGGACGGGCTCGAGCACGTCTTCCTCGCCGACTCGGGCTCGGTGTCGGTCGAGGTCGCGATGAAGATGGCGCTCCAGTGGCACCTCGCCGCGGGCCGCCGTCGCACCCGGTTCTTCACGATCCGCGGGGGGTACCACGGCGACACGTTCTCACCGATGTCGGTGACCGACCCGGTCGGCGGCATGCACGCCCTCTTCCGCGGCCTGCTGCCCGAGCACGTCTTCGCCCCGAGGCCCCCCGGCGGTCTCGACCGCGAGCCCGACGACCCGGAGCTGGTCGAGTGGGAGCGGCGCACGCGCGCGCTCTACGCCGCGCACGCGGATGCCGTGGCGGCGGTCATCGTCGAGCCGGTGCTGCAGGGGGCCGGCGGCATGCACGTCTACCCGCCGCACGTGCTCGCGGTGCTCCACGAGCTGGCCCGCGAGCACGGGGCGCTCGTCATCCACGACGAGATCGCGACCGGGTTCCACCGCACCGGCCCGCTGTGGGCCGGTGCGGGCCGGGCCGACGACGGCGCCCTGGCCGGCCTCGTCCCGGACATCCTGTGCGTCGGCAAGGCCCTGACGGGGGGCTACCTCACCCTCGCCGCGGTCCTGTGCACGCGCGCGGTCGCGGTCGGCGTGAGCGGTGGCGCGGCGGGCGGCCTCATGCACGGCCCGACCTTCATGGCCAACCCGCTGGCCTGCGCCATCGCGGCGGCCAACCTCGACCTGCTGACCTCGCGCGACACCGAGGCCGAGGTGGGCCGCATCGAACGCGGTCTGGTCGCGGGCCTGGAGCGGGCGGCATCCCTCGGCTCGGTGGGTGAGGTGCGGGTGCTGGGGGCCGTCGGCGTCGTGCAGCTGCGCGAGCCCGTGCGGGTGGCCGAGGTGACCGCTGCGGCGATCGACCGAGGCGTGTGGGTGCGGCCGTTCCGCGACCTCGTCTACACGATGCCGCCCTTCGTCACGTCCGACGAGGACCTGGGGCTGATCGCCTCGGCGCTGGTGCGCGCCGTGGCGGACGTGCACGGCTGAGGGGTGCTGAACGCGCAGCATGCTGCGCCTCCGGCGGCCGTGGAGCGCAGCGCGTCAGCGGCGGCGCGCCGAGAGGGCGACGAGCACCGGCCCGGACCGGCGGCTCGACGGGGCGCTCGACCCGCACCCCGCCGCGCCGTCGTCGGTACCGGACGCGCACGACCCGCACCCGCTCGCGGGGCAGCCGATGGCCAGCTCCGTGGCCTCGAGGCGCCCCATCCGCACGAGGTGGTCTACCGACGCGCGCACCGTGTCGAGCGGCAGGTCACAGCGGGTGGCGACCTCGCCGAGCGAGTGCGCACCGGCGTCGAGCGCCGCGAGCACCGCGGTCAGGGGCCCACCCGTGGCGCTCACGAGACCACCCGCCCGACCTGGAAGACGAGCACGGCGAGGGTCCACGCAACGACGAGCTGAAGGCCGACGCCGAAGGCGGTCCACCGGGTGCCCAGCTCGCGCCGCTGCGCCGCGAGGGTCGCGACGCACGGGGTGTAGGCGAGCAGGAAGACCATGAATGCCGCGACGGCCGCCCCGGTGTGGCCGCCACTGGCGACGGCGAACGTCTCGTGCAGCTGCACCCCGAGCGCGCCCGGGTCCTGCGACGACGCCGGCGCCGCGAGCGCGTAGGTCTGCGCCCACGACGAGATGACCGCCTCCTTCGCCACGAACCCGACGAGCAGCGCCGAAACGGCCTCCCACTGCCCGAAGCCGGCCGGGGCCAGAAGCGGTGCGACCGACCGGGACAGCGCCGCGTACAGGCTCTCGCTCACCGGCACGTCGCCGAAGGACCCCGCCCCCACCGGGATCGACTGGAGCAGCCACACCACGACGACGGTGGCGACGATGATGCCGGATGCCGTGCGCAGGAAACCCTGCAGCCGCAGCCAGGTGACCGACAGGCTCAGCCGAGCCGTCGGCCGCTGGTAGGGCGGCAGGTCGATGACGAGTGGGTCCGCGCCGAGCGCGCGCCACAGGGTGGCCCGCAGCGCCAGTCCGACGAGCACGACGAGCACGATCGACACGACGTACATCGCGAACACGACGCTCCCCGCATGGTCCGGGAAGAACGTCGTCGCGAGCAGCACGTAGACGGTCAGGCGCGCCGAGCAGGACGTGAACGGCACGAGCAGCGCCGTGAGCACCCGGTGCCGCGCGTCGGGCAGGATCCGCGTGGCGGCGACCGCCGGCACGTTGCACCCGAAGCCGACGACGATCGGCAGGAACGCCCGCCCGGGCAGCCCGAGCCGGCTCATCAACCGGTCGGTGACGACCGCCGCACGGGCCATGTACCCGGAGTCCTCGAGGAGGGCGAGCAGCAGGAACATGAGTGCCATGAGCGGGACGAAGGTCAGCAGCATGCCCACGCCGGCGATGACGCCGTCGAGCAGGAGACCACGCACCGGTGTCCCGCCGAGCCCCACCGCATCGACGAGCCGGCCGCCGGCCGCCGTGACCGGCCCCGACACGAGGGCGTCGAGAGCGTCCTGGAGCGGCGCGGCGAGCGTCGTCGTCGCCTGGAACACGAGCCACATGACGCCGAGGAAGAGCAGGGGCCCCACGACCGGGGCCGTCGCCAGCCGGTCGATGCGGTCGCTCCACGTGCGGCGCGTCATCGCCCGGGTGCTCATGGATGCCGTCACCGCCGTGTCGATCCAGGCGAACCGTTCGTCGGCCAGGGCCAGCTCGTCGGCCAGCGGGTCGTCGGCCGACTGCTCGTCGGCGGGCTGGTCGTCGGCCGGCTGCTCGACGCGGCGTCGCGGACGGACGGCACCGGCGCCCAGCGCCGTTCGGACGGCCGCCAGGAGGTCGTCGACCCCGTTCCGGCGGCGCGGGTCGAGCGGGACGACGGGGCAGCCGATGGCGGCGGCCAGGGCCACGGCATCCACCCGGACGCGACGGCGGGCGGCGACGTCGCCCATCGTCAGCGCGACGACGACGGGCAGGGCCGTCTCCCGCACCTGGGCGACGAGGTAGAGGCTGCGCGCGAGGTGGGCCGCGCTCGCGACGACGACGACGACGTCCGGTCGGGCCCCGCCCTCGGCGAGCACGACGTCGCGGGTCAGGGCCTCGTCGGGGCTCAGCGGGTCGAGCGAGTAGGCACCCGGCAGGTCGACGACGTCAGCGACCCGACCGCCCACGGCGCACCCACCGCGTCCGACCTCGACGGTCGTGCCGGGCCAGTTGCCGACCGTGCGACGCGCCCCGGTGAGAGCGTTGAAGAGGGTCGACTTGCCGACGTTGGGGGCGCCGGCGAGCACGACGACCGGCGCACCGCGCGGGGCCCGGGGCGCGGAGCCGTCCTCGTGGCAGGAGGGCCCGGTGGCGGCGCGCGGGCGTGGGGGCGGGGGCACCGTGCTCACGGCGGGGCGGGCGGCCCGGGACGCACCTCGGTGGTCTGCACCGACTCCAGGACGTCGCGCCCGAGCGCGATGCGGGACCCGGCGACGTCGACGACGCGACCGCCGCCGGACGTCCGCTGCACGCAGCGGACGTGGCTGCCCGGGCGCAGTCCCAGCTCGGACAGGCGACGGACGAGGACGGTCGGCCCGGCGGTTGCGACGACGCGCTGCTCGGTGCCGATCGGAGCCCGCGCGAGGGACGACGCCACGCCTCGACGCTAGCACCGGGTTAGGCCGCCCTAAGCAGGAGTGCAGGCCACCTCACACCGCCCCGGTCACGGCGTGCCGGCCCGGAGGACCGGAGGGCCAGAGGGCCAGAGGGAGGACGGGGCCGGACCGGCCGGATCCGCGTCGCCGTGGCAGGATCGACGCCGTGACGAGCCCCCTCGACTGGATCCGCCAGGCCGCCGCGACCCGGGAGGACGCGGGCCTGACCCGACGCCTCGCGACGACGAAGCACGGCGACGGGCTCGACCTCGCGGGCAACGACTACCTCGGCCTGCGCACCCACCCGGCGGTCGTCGCCGGGGCGGTCGCCGCGGCCGAGACCTACGGCGGCGGCGCCGGGGCGTCGCGCCTCGTGACCGGCACGCTCGACGTCCACGACGAGCTCGAGGCCGCGCTCGCCGCCCTCACCGGCGCACCTTCGGCGCTCGTCCTGTCGACCGGCTACGCCGCGAACCTCGCCGTCCTCACGACGCTCGCCGACGCGGGCACCCTCGTCGTCAGCGACGAGCACGCCCACGCGAGCCTCATCGACGGCTGCCGCCTCTCGCGCGCCGCCGTGTCGGTGAGCCGCCACAACGACCTCGACCACGTCGCCGAGCTGCTCGGCCGCCGCGAGGCGCCGCGGGCGGTCGTCGTCGCCGAGTCGATCTACTCGGTGCTCGGCGACGCCGCCCCCGTCGAGGACCTCATCGCGCTCACCGCCGAGGCCGGTGCGATCCTCGTCGTCGACGAGGCCCACGCCCTCGGCGTCGTCGGCCCCGGCGGCGGCGGCCTCGTCGCGGCCGCCGGCCAGGCGGGTGCCGAGCACGTCGTCGTCACCGCGACGCTGTCGAAGTCGCTCGCCGCCCAGGGTGGTGCGGTGCTCGCCTCCCCCGACGTGCGCGAGCACCTCGTCAACACGGCACGTCCGTTCATCTACGACACGGGCCTCGCGCCGGCCTCGGCCGGGGCCGCCCTGGCCGCCCTCGGGGTGCTGCGCGAGCACCCGGAGCTGACCGCCCGGGTCCACGCGAACGCCGCCCGGCTCGCCGGCGCCTGCGGGGTCGAGCCCCCCGCGGGAGCCGTCATGTCGGTGGAGGTGCGCGGGCCGCACGAGGCGGTGGAGGCCGTCGAGACGGCGCGGGCGCACGGCATCCGGATCGGGTGCTTCCGGCCGCCCTCGACCCCCGACGGAACCTCTCGGCTGCGCCTCACCGCGCACGCCGACCACGGCGAGCACGAGCTCGACCGCGCGTGCGACGTGCTCGCCGCCCTGACCGCCCGTGGCTGACCCCCGGTCGCTCACCTCGGTCGTCCTCGTCACGGGCACCGGCACCGAGGTCGGCAAGACGGTCGTCACCGCCGCCCTCGCCGCGGTCGTCCGGCAGCGCGGCAGCACCCTCGCCGTCGTCAAGCCTGCCCAGACGGGGCTGGCACCCGGGGAGCCCGGCGACGTCGACGTCGTGCGACGGCTCGTCGGCGACGACCTCACGACCCACGAGCTCGTGCGGCTGCGCGACCCGCTCTCGCCCGAGGCCGCCGCCCGGCGCGAGGGGGTCGTCCTGCCGGCCGTCGGCGCGCACGCGAAGCGGATCGGCGAGGTCGCCGCGCAGTCGGAGGTCGTGCTCGTCGAGGGCTCCGGCGGTCTCCTCGTGCGGCTCGACGGTCGCGGGGGGACCCTCGCGGACCTCGGGGTCGCACTGCGCTACAAGGGCATCGGCTGCGGGGTCGTGCTCGTCGCGACCGCCGGGCTCGGCACCCTCAACGCGGCGGCCCTCACGGCCGAGGCGCTCGCCGCCCGCTCGCTGCCACTGCTCGGGGTCGTCGTCGGCTCGTGGCCCGCGCGGCCGGGGCTCGCCGAGGAGAGCAACCTCGTCGACCTGCCGCGGGTCACCGGCGCCCCGCTGTGGGGGCGGGTGCCCGACGGGGCCGGCCGGATGCCGCGTGCCGACTTCCTCGCCGCCGTCCCCTCCTGGTTCTCCCTCGACTGATTGCACTTCGTGCGGGTTGGGTGCGGTTCGCCCGCGCGGACCGTGCGAGAACCGCGCACAGGTCGCACGAAGTCGGGGAGGGAGGATGGGGGCATGAGCACGAGCACCGAGGCCGGGCCGTACCGGGTCACCGTCGTCTGCTGGGGCAACATCTGCCGCTCGCCGATGGGTGAGTTCCTCCTGCGCGAGGCATTCGAGGAGGCCGGCCTCGGCGACCGGGTCGTCGTCGACTCGGCCGGCACCTCGGCGGACGAGCTCGGCAACGGCATGCACCCGCGCACCGCCGCCGTGCTGCGCCGCAACGGGCACGCCGACACCGGTTGGGACGGCCACGTCGCCCGCCGGTTCGAGCGGTCCTGGTTCGACCGCTCCGACCTCGTGCTCCCCGTCGACCACGTGCACGTCGACCGCCTCGAGCGCCTCGCCCGCGACGACACCGACCGCGCCAAGGTGCGCCTGTTCCGCTCCTTCGACCCGGATGCCGTCGCGTCCGGCGAGCTCGGGATGGACGACCCCTGGTACGGCACCGACCCCGCCTACGACCAGACCTACGCCGAGATCGCCGCCGCCCTGCCCGGCATCGTCGAGCACGTGCGCCGCGAGCTCGAGGCGCGCGACCGGCCCTGACCCGCGGGCGGCGGGCACCCGGCATCCCGGGACCGCCGCTCTGGGAGGATGGGGCCATGCCCGGCCATGACCACGCGACGAGCCTCGCGGCATCCACCTCCCTCGCCGACGCGCAGCCGCCGATCGCGCTCGGCGCGCTCGACGGGCGCTACCGCGGCGTCGTCGCCCCCCTCGTCGACCACCTCTCCGAGCCCGCCCTCAACCGGGCCCGCGTGCACGTCGAGGTCGAGTGGCTCATCCACCTCACCGAGCGCGAGGTCGTGCCCGGGGTGCGCCGGCTCACGGCATCCGAGCAGGAGGCCCTGCGCGACGTCGTGCGTGGCTTCGGTGCCGCCGAGATCGAGGAGATGGCCGCCACCGAGCGGGTCACCCAGCACGACGTCAAGGCCGTCGAGTACTTCCTCAAGAAGCGGCTCACCCGGATCGCCCCGGACCCGGGGGACCGCGGCCTCGCCGAGCTCATCCACTTCGCGTGCACGAGCGAGGACGTCAACAACCTCTCGTACGCCGTCATGGTCAAGGGCGCGGTCCACGAGGTGTGGCTGCCCCGCGCGACCGCGCTCGTCGAGAGGCTCGCGACGATGGCCTCCGACCTGCGCGACGTGCCCCTCCTCGCCCACACCCACGGCCAGCCCGCGACGCCGACGACGATGGGCAAGGAGGTCGCCGTGCTCGCGTGGCGGTTGCAGCGCCAGCTCGCCCGGATCGAGGACGCCGAGTTCCTCGGCAAGCTCAACGGCGCCACCGGCACGTACGGCGCGCACCTCGCCGCCGTGCCGGAGGCCGACTGGCAGGGCATCAGCCGCGAGTTCGTCGAGCACCTCGGCCTGGCCTGGAACCCCCTGACGACCCAGATCGAGAGCCACGACTGGCAGAGCGAGCTGTACGCCGACGTCGCGCGCTTCAACCGGGTGCTGCACAACATGTGCACCGACGTGTGGACCTACATCTCGATGGGCTACTTCGCCCAGGTGCGCGGCCAGGGCACCGTCGGGTCCTCGACGATGCCGCACAAGGTCAACCCGATCCGGTTCGAGAACGCCGAGGCGAACCTCGAGGTGAGCAACGCCCTGCTCGACGTGCTCGCCGCGACCCTCGTCCAGAGCCGGCTCCAGCGCGACCTCACCGACTCCTCGATGCAGCGCAACATCGGCTCGGCCTTCGGCCACAGCATCCTCGCGATCGACAACGCGACGCGGGGGCTCGACGGGCTCGACGCCGTGCCGGCCGCGATGGCGGCCGACCTCGACGACAACTGGGAGGTGCTCGGCGAGCCGATCCAGTCGGCGATGCGGGCGCTCGGTGCCCGCGGTGTGCCCGGCATGGAGGAGCCCTACGAGCGGCTCAAGGAGCTGACCCGCGGCCGGCGCATCGGCCGACCCGAGCTCGTCGAGTTCGTGCGGGGCCTCGGGCTGCCGACCGACGTCGAGGAGCGCCTCGCCGCGATGACACCCGCCACCTACGTCGGGCTCGCGCCCGCGCTCGTCGACCACCTGCGCTGACCCACGCCGGATGCCGGACGCGTCGTCAGACCGTCCGCGGCACCTTGCCCGTCAACTTGAGCAGCGAGCACATCACCTTGTGGCCGCCGTCGGACGTCGGGCCGAACATGAGCGGGCAGCCGCCGTCGATGACGGTCATGCCGTGCTCACGGCCCCAGGCCGTCGCCGCGGGGGAGACGCTGCCGCCCCCGAAGGAGCGGTGCATCCACACCCGGGTGAGGCCGAGGTCGGCCGCCTCGCGCACCGTCGCCTCGGCGCGGTCGGGGCGGGTCGCGATGACGACGGCCTCGACGCCCCCGGGGATCGAGGTGAGGTCGGGGTAGGCGGTGTCCCCCTCGAGGGTGGTGGCGTTGGGGTTGACGGCGAACACCTCGTACCCCCGCTCCTTGAGCCGCTTGTAGACGATGTTGCCCCCGTGCTCCTTGGGCTCGCGGGACACCCCCGTCACCGCGATCCTGCGGCAGGCGAGGAAGTCCGCTGCGGCGTCGGCGATCCGTGTCATGCCGTGCTCCGATCCGCGCCCGGGCGCGGCGTCGTTCGCACCACTGCTCGGGCGCACCTCCATCGTCCGCCCGCGCGGGGGCAGGCCGGATCGCCCGTCCCGGGTGAGCGAGCACGGCATCCGGTCGTCGTGGGCGCACGGCAACGACACCCCTCACCCCGACCTGTGGCACGGTGGGTCGATGGCCCCTGATGCGACACCCCTGACGCGGGACGACATCGACCGGCTCGCGATGGCCCTGCCCGAGGTGACCCGCGAGGGCGGCGCCGAGCACCCTGCGTACGCCGTGCGGGGCCGGAGGTTCCTGCTGTGGCGGGGCCCGCGCAAGGATGCCGTCGACCCCGCCACCGGTGAACGGCTGCCCGACGTCATCGCCGTCGTCGTCCCGGGGCCGGACGACAAGCAGGCCCTCCTCCAGAGCGGGCCGCCCTGGTTCACGACCCCGCACTTCGACGGCTACGACTACGTCCTCGTCCGCGAGCGCGACCTCGGGATGCTCGACGAGCCCGAGCTCGCGGAGATCGTCGCCGACGCGTGGGCGAGCCGCGCGCCGCGCTCCCTCGTCCGGGAGTTCCTCGGCTGAGGCCCGGCGTGCGAGGAATACCCCCAAGGGGTATCCTGTTGCCGTGGACATGGACGAGCGGACGACGACGGTCAGGCCCGGCTACGCCGGCACCAAGGACGACCACCTCAAGCGGCTGCGGCGGATCGAGGGCCAGGTGCGCGGCATCGCGCGGATGGTCGAGTCCGACGCGTACTGCATCGACGTGCTCACCCAGGTGAGCGCGGTGACCCGGGCCCTGCAGGCGGTCAGCCTCGGCCTGCTCGAGGAGCACATCGAGCACTGCGTCGTCGACGCGGCCCGCGAGTCCGACGAGGCCGCATCGGCCAAGGTCGCCGAGGCCACCGCCGCCATCGCGCGGCTCGTGAGGAGCTGACATGACCCAGACGACCGACCGCACCCGCACCGACGAGGTCCACGAGGTCGACCTCGCGATCACCGGCATGACCTGCGCCTCGTGCTCGGCGCGGATCGAGAAGAAGCTCGGCAAGCTCGAGGGGGTCGACGCCGTCGTCAACCTCGCGACCGAGAAGGCGACGGTCCGGTACGCCGGGCCGGTCACCGTCGAGGACCTGCTGAGCACGGTGCGGGCCACCGGCTACGGCGCCGAGGTCGTCGCAGCCACCACCGGCCGCCCCGCGGGTGGCCGGGTGGCGGGTTCGGGGACGGCGACGGCGACGGCGGGGGAGCCGGCGTCGGACGGGGGTTCGGCGACGATGGAGGGGACCGACCACCTCGAGCACCGCGTCGCGCCCGAGGACGCGCTGCGGCGCCGGGCGCTCGTCGCCGCGGTGCTCACCGTGCCGGTCGTCGTGCTCGCGATGGTGCCCGGCATCCACCTCGACTCCAGCGCATGGGTGCAGCTCGTGCTCGCCACCCCCGTCGTGCTCTGGGCCGGGTGGCCGTTCCACCGGGCCGCTGCGCTCAACGCCCGTCACGGCGCCTCGACGATGGACACGCTCGTCTCCCTCGGCGTGCTCACCGCCTACCTGTGGTCGGTCGTCGTCGTCGTCACCGGCCGGGCCGGCGGGATGGGCGCGATGGACGGCTCGGATGCCGGCGACACCGCCCACATCTGGTTCGAGACCGCGACGGTCGTCACGACCTTCCTGCTCATCGGGCGGTGGATGGAGGCCCGGGCGACCGACCGCACCCGCGACGCGCTGCGGGGGCTGCTCAGCCTCGGCGCCAAGGACGTCGCCGTCGAGCGGGTCGACCCGACGACCCGCGCGACGACGGAGGTGCGCATCCCCGTCGAGGACCTCGCCGTCGGCGACCGCTTCGTCGTGCGCCCCGGCGAGAAGGTCGCGACGGACGGGCGCGTCGTCGAGGGCACGAGCGCCGTCGACGCCTCGCTCGTGACGGGGGAGTCCCTGCCGGTCGACGTGACGCCGGGCGACGAGCTGACCGGCGGCAGCATCAACACGACCGGGCGCCTCGTCGTCGAGGCGACCCGGGTCGGCGCCGACACGACGCTCGCCGGCATCGCCCGCCTCGTCGAGCGCGCCCAGACGACCAAGGCCCCGATCCAGCGCCTCGCCGACCGGGTCTCCGCGGTCTTCGTGCCCGTCGTGCTCGTCCTCGCGGCGCTCACCTTCGCGGGCTGGTGGGCGGCGACCGGCGACCCCGCGCGGGCACTCGAGGTCGCCATCGCCGTGCTCGTCATCGCGTGCCCGTGCGCCCTGGGCCTCGCCACCCCCACCGCCCTGCTCGTCGGAACCGGCCGGGGGGCGCGGCTCGGCATCCTCATCAAGGGCGCGGACGTGCTCGAGGACACCCGGCGCATCGACACCGTCGTGCTCGACAAGACGGGAACGGTGACGACGGGCGAGATGACGCTCGTCGACGTCACGACCGTCGGGCGCCTGCCCAAGGACCAGGCCCTGCGGGCCGCGGCCGCCGTCGAGGCGGGCAGCGAGCACCCCGTGGCCCGGGCCGTCGTCGACGCCGCCGCGAACCGGGCCATCGACGTGCCCCGCGCCACCGACTTCGTCGCCCTGCCCGGCGCGGGCGCGCGGGCCGTCATCAAGGGCACCGAGGTCAGCGTCGGCCGGGCCGACCTCTTCGACGACGTGCCGCGCGAGCTCGCCCGGCCGACCGTCGACGGCACGACCGTCTGGGTGGGCTGGGACGGTCGCGCCCATGCCTCGCTCACCGTCTCGGACACCGTCCGGCGGAGCTCGCAGCGCGCGATCCGCGACCTCGCCGACGCCGGGCTCCCGGCCTACCTCCTCACCGGCGACCACGACCAGGCGGCGCTCACGGTGGCGCGCGACGTCGGCATCCCCGTCGGCCGGGTGCTCGCCGACGTCCGCCCCGAGGACAAGCACGCCATGGTCGCCGACCTCCAGGCGCGGGGAAAGGTCGTCGCCATGGTCGGCGACGGGGTCAACGACGCCGCCGCGCTCGCCCAGGCCGACCTCGGCATCGCGATGGGAACGGGCACCGACGTCGCGGCCGACTCCGCCGACATCGTGCTGCTGCGAGCCGAGCTGCCCGCCGTCGTCGACGCGATCCTGCTGTCCCGCGCGACGCTGCGCACCATCAAGCAGAACCTCGGCTGGGCCTTCGGCTACAACGTCGCCGCCATCCCCCTCGCGATGGCCGGCCTGCTCAACCCGATGATCGCCGGCGGCGCGATGGCCCTGTCGAGCGTGCTCGTCGTCTCGAACAGCCTCCGGCTGCGCTCGTGGACGCCGGCCGGCCGGTGAGGCCGGCGGCACGCACGCACCGACCAGGCCCCGAGCCGGGACGCACGGGTCAGATCGTGACCTCGCCCCGGGGGGTCTCGAAGGTGACGGCCATGAGCCCCGGGGTGCCGTGCGGGGACACGAACTCGAAGTCGATGACCGACGAGGTGTAGTCGGCGGGCAGGCCGAGCCAGTCGCGCACCCGGTCGGGGTCCCCCGCGATCTGCAGCGAGTCGATCGTCACCTCCGTGTCGGCGTCCTCGGACGGGTGCGGCACGCCCGGCTCCCACTCGATGAAGAACGGCAGCTGCGGGTCGGCCTGCAGGCCCTTGACCCCGAGCTGCTTCCAGCGCAGCTCGACCCCGTCGGGACGGTGCCGGTTGCCGACGACGGACTCGCGGCCCAGCCGGGTCTCCTGCTCGGAGATGTCGTCGACCTGCACGACCCACCCGAGCCAGCCCCCGCCGGCCTCGGACCGGGCCCGGACGACCTGTCCGAACGGCGCCTTGTCGCTGGCGGGGTGGTCGAGCACCTCGACGACCTCGATGTACCGCTCGTGGGCGAGCGGGATGATGATGTTGCGCGTCCCGAAGCGCGGGTGGACACCCCCATCGACCGGCGTGACGCCGATCTGCTCCGCGAGGCGCTGCGCCGTGGCCTTGAGGCCGTCGCGCTCGGCGGCATAGACGACGTGGTCAACTCGCATGCCGTTCATCGTCGCACACGCGAAGGGGTGCCCCTGACCCGCCCCGGAACAGCCCCGGACCTCACCCGGTGCGCTGGCGGACCGCCTCGTAGACGACGACGGCCGCGGCGGTCGCGGCGTTGAGCGAGTTGACCCGCCCGGCCATCGGGATGCGGACCCGTGCGTCCGCCGCCCGCAGCGCGACGTCCGTGAGCCCCTCCTTCTCGGTGCCCACCGCGATGGCGACCGCGCCGCGGTAGTCGACGGCCGTGTGCGCGGTCTCGGTGTCCGGCGTCGTCGCGACGAGCCGGATGCCGTTGCGGCGCAGCCACTCGAGCACCTCGCGGGTCGTCGCCGCCGCGACGGGCACCGAGAACACGGTGCCCTTGCTCGCCCGCACGACGTTGGGGTTGCCCCAGTCGGTGAGGGGGTCGGCGGCGACGACGGCGGCCACGCCCGCGGCATCCGCGGTGCGCAGCACGGCCCCGAGGTTGCCCGGCTTCTCGAGCGCCTCGCACACGAGGACGAGGGGGTCCGGCGGGAGGTCGAGGTCGTCGAGGGCCGCGCCGGCGACGGGGACGACGGCGAGGAAGCCGTCGGGACCCTCGCGGTAGGCGGCCTTCTCGAACGCCGCGCGGCTCAGCCGGACCGTCGTCGCGCCGACGGCCCGGGCCTGCTCGACGAGAGCGCCCTGGCGCTGCGGGTCGAGCATGAGCTCGGGGCAGTGCAGGACCGTGTCGGGGACGACGCCCGCGTCGAGGGCGAGGCCGAGCTCGTCGTAGCCGTCGACGATCGTGCGGCCCTCGGCCTCGCGGACCCGGCGGCGGCGCAGTGCGAGGACCGCCCTGATGCGGGGGTTGGACGCGGAGGTGACATGCAGCTCGGCCATGGCGGCCCCAGCATCCCACGCAGGACCCGGCCCGCACGCAAGTCCTCCGCCGGCCCCTGCGTGCGGTAGAAAGTCCCGATGAGCAGCCACGACGTGTCCGGTCGGCCCGAGGCGCCCGGGGCGTCGCGCGCGGTCGGCACGCACGACCCCCCCTCACGTCCGCGGCGGCTCGCGCGGGCGGCGGTCTACAGCCTGCTCGTCGCGACCGTCCTGTTCGGGGTCGGCTTCCTCGTGCGCAGCCAGTGGCACCCGCTGCAGAGCGTCGACGACGAGCTCATCGACCGCGCGACGGCACTGACCCGCGAGTACCCCGCGCTGCGGGACTTCCTCGTGTTCTGGCAGGAGCTGACCCAGCCGTACAAGCTGTACGTCGTCGGCACGCTCCTGTGCCTGTGGGTGTGGCTGGCCAAGGGCCTGCGCACCCGCGCCTGGTGGGCGTTCGGCACGATGATGCTCGCCTGGATGATCGGGCTCGGTGCCAAGTACCTCTTCCAGCGGGCCCGGCCGATCATCGAGGACCCCCTGTCCGAGGCCCCGGGCTACTCCTTCCCGTCCGGGCACGCCCTCAACACGGCGGCCTGGGCGACGACCGTCGTCATCCTGCTCTGGCCGCTGCTCAGGCCGCTGTGGGCGCGCGTCGTCGCCGTCGGGCTCGCGGTCGTCGTCATCGTCGTGACCGCGCTCGACCGCGTGCTGCTCGGGGTGCACTACCCGAGCGACGTCAGCGTCGGCGTCGCGACCGGGGTCGGCCTGGCGCTCGCGTCGTACGCCGGCTACGTCGGGTGGAACCCGCCGCACCCCGAGGACGCGCACGACCCCGACCTCGACGGGGACGACCACCCGGCCGCCCGGGAGCACCCTGGCGACCGACACTCCACGACCCACCCCCAGGAGACCTGATGGCGTTCCTCACCCGCTGGGACGAGGACCAGAGCCGGCCGGCGTTCCGGTCCGCCCTGCGCGACCTGGCCGTGCGCGCGGTCCTGCCCGCGATCGCCCTCTTCGGTGTCATCGTCGCCTTCGGCTACGTGCTCAAGGGCCCGCTCCTGGAGCTGTCGGAGGACGAGAAGGAGATCAACCGCGACCTGCAGGCCGCGCGCGACGACCTGTGGAACTCCATCACGAACCTCATGTCGATGATCGGCAACACCGAGTACGTCATCGGCGTCTGCGTCGTCGTCGTCGGGCTCGTCTGGTGGCGCACGAAGCAGTGGTGGTACGCCGTCGTCCCCGGCATCGCGATCTCGCTGCAGGCCACCGTGTTCGTCACCGCCACGCACGTCGTCGGCCGGACCCGCCCGACCGTCGAGCGGCTCGACCCCACACCCCCGACCTCGAGCTTCCCGAGCGGGCACGTGGGCGCCTCGACCGCGCTCTACGCAACCTTCGCCCTCATGGCGACCCGCATCGACAACCCGCTCGTGCGCCGGCTCACGATCACCTGGTGCGTCCTCGCCCCGGCGTTCGTCACCGGGGCCCGGCTCTACCGCGGCGCCCACCACGTGACCGACGTGGTCTTCGGGATCCTCAACGGCGTCGTCTGCGCCGTGCTGGCGTGGCTCTACCTTCGTCGCCGGTCGGCGGCGGAGGTGCAGGCGGACTCCTCCGCCGACACGGCCGACGCGGCGGACGCGACGGGTCAGACCCGGGCGTAGCGGGCGCGCGCGAAGGAGTAGACACCGTACGCCGCGATGCCGACGGCCACGAGCGTGAGCAGGACGGGCCCGAAGGCCATCTCCTTGACCGTCTTCAGGGCGCCGTCGAGCCCCTGCGCCTCCTCGGGGTCGGCCTGCCAGGCGGCGACGAGGAAGAAGAAGCCGACGATGACGAGGGCCACCCCCTTGGCGATGTAGCCGATCCGCCCTGCGTGCACGGCCCAGTCACCGGGGTGCTCGCGCAGGTCCTCGAGGAACTTCTTCGTCCAGCCCTTGTAGACGTGGTACCCGGCGATCCCGAGGACGACGAGGCCGACGAGGCCGACGAGGACCCGCCCGCCCGGGCTGCCCATGAGCTGCGCGGTGAAGTCCTCGGTCTGCTGCTCGGCCGAGGACCCGGCACCCTGGGCCACCTTGAACGTCGTCCACGCGAAGAAGAGGTAGGTGACGCCCTTGGCGACCGCCTTCGCGCGGTCGGCGGCCTCCCCGAACCCGATGGCCGCCTCGAGCAGCTGCCAGACGGCGAGCAGGACGAAGCCGACGACGCAGACCCACAGCAGGAGGACGCCGGTGCCCGAGCCGGACAGCGTCTCGAGGGCACCGGACGTGTCGGCGCTCTTCGAGCCGCCCCCGATCCCCCACGCCACCTTGAGGGCGATCCAGGCGATGAGGAGGTGGATGAGGCCGAGCGTGGCGTACCCGAGGCGAGCCCCCCACTCGACGACGGTGCTGTTGCCGGCCTCGCGTGCGGCCGAGGTGACGTCGGTGTCCTTCATGGCAGGCCACCCTGCCACCTGCGGGGACCCGCGGACGGGATCGGAGCGGACCGGTTACAGCAGGGCCTGCAGCACCGGAACGAGGCCGTCGTCGTCGACGTCGCCGGTCACCTCGTCGGCGGCGGCCTTGACCTCGTCCGGGGCGTTGCCCATGGCGACCCCCCGGGCCGCCCACTGGAGCATCTCGAGGTCGTTGCGCTGGTCACCGACGGCGACGGTGTGCATCGGCTCGACGCCGAGCCGGCGCCGGATCGCCTCGAGCGCCGCGCCCTTGGACACCCCCTCCGGGTTGATGTCGAGCCACGCGCTCCAGCCGACGGCGTACTCGACGCCGTGCAGGCCGATCCGCTCGGTGCGCTCGAGGAACTCCTCGCTCGTGCTCGACGGGTCGCGCAGGGTGAGGCGCGTGACGGGCGTCGCCGTGAGCTCCTCGAACGGCACGACCCGCGGGGTGCCGTCGAGCTCGCCGTCGGGGAAGGGTGCGGTGACCTTGAAGCCGACACCCAGCTCCTCGACCGCCACGAGGGCGGACGGGAAGTGCTCGCGCAGCACCCGCAGCGCCGGACCCGGGTCGAAGGTCACCGCCTCGACGACCTCGTACCCGTCGGCCAGGCCCGGGTCGAGGCGCAGGGTGACGGCGCCGTTCGCGCACACGGCGAAGCCGGTCGTGAGGCCGAGCCGGTCGAGCACGGGGAGGGTGCCCACGATGGCGCGGCCGGTGGCGATGGTGACGTGGTGGCCCGCCTCGGCGACGGCCCGCACGACCTCGCGGACCGGGACGGAGAGCGCGCCCTCGTGGTTGACCGTCGTGCCGTCGATGTCGAGCGCGACGAGGTGTGGAGTGGTCATCGCCGGTCACGCTACCGGGGGCAGGTGAACGGCCGGGGGCGCCGCTCAGCGCACGGGCGTGAGCACCTCGAGGCCGACGAGCGGACGCAGCGCCTCGGGCACGACGACGGACCCGTCGGCCTGCTGGTGGTTCTCGAGGATGGCGACGATCCACCGGGTCGTCGCGAGGGTGCCGTTGAGGGTCGCGGCGACCTCGTTCCCGGCCTCGCCCCGGAAGCGGGTGTTGAGGCGGCGGGCCTGGAACGTCGTGCAGTTCGACGTCGACGTGAGCTCGCGGTAGCGGCCCTGGGTGGGGACCCACGCCTCGCAGTCGAACTTGCGGGCGGCGGGGCCGCCGAGGTCGCCGGCGGCGGTGTCGATGATGCGGTAGGGCACATCGACGGCGGCGAGCATCTCCTTCTCGAAGTCGAGGAGCCGCTGGTGCTCGGTGGTGGCGTCCTCGGGGCGGCAGTAGACGAACATCTCGATCTTGTTGAACTGGTGGACCCGGATGATGCCGCGGGTGTCCTTGCCGTACGACCCGGCCTCGCGGCGGTAGCACGTGGACTGGCCGGCGTAGCGGATCGGACCGCGCGAGAGGTCGACGACCTCGTCGGCGTGGTAACCGGCCAGGGCGACCTCGGAGGTTCCGGTGAGGTACAGGTCGTCGGCCTCGAGGCGGTACACCTCGTCGGCATGCTGGTCGAGGAAGCCCGCCCCCGCCATGACCTCGGTCTTGACGAGGGTGGGGGTGACCATCGGGACGAAGCCCGCCGCGATGGCGCGCTGCATCGCGAGGCCGAGCAGCGCCATCTCGAGCCGGGCGCCGGCGCCCTTGAGGAAGTAGAAGCGGGCTCCGGCGACCTTGGCACCCCGTTCCATGTCGATGGCGTCGAGCCCCTCGGCGAGGGCGAGGTGGTCGCGCGGCTCGAACCCCTCGGCCGCGAAGTCGCGGGGGACGCCGACCGTCTCGAGCACGGTGTAGTCGTCCTCCCCTCCGCTCGGCACGCCGGGCTCGACGACGTTGCCGACCGTGCGCAGCAGGGTGTCGAGCTCGGCCTGGGCCTCGTCGGCCGCCGCCTGGAGGCCCTTGACCTCGGCGGCGAGCTGCTTGGTGCGCACGAGCAGCGCCTGCTTCTCCTCGCCCTGCGCGCGCGCCACGACCTTGCCCATCGACTTCTGCTCGGCCCGCAGCCGCTCGAACGCGGTGAGCGAGCTGCGACGGCGCTCGTCGGCCGCCCGGATGGCGTCGACGACGCCGTCGTCCTCGCCGCGGGCGCGCTGGCTGGCACGGACGAGGTCGGGGTCGTCCCGGAGCAGCTTGATGTCGATCACCCGGGGAGTTTATCGACGCGGTCCCCGGGGCCGGGTCGCGGCGGCCGCGTCCTCGTCCGCGCGGCCGCGTCCTAGTCCGCGCGGCCGGTCACGAGCAGCCCCGTCCCGAGGCCGAGCATCATGAGCCCCCCGGCACCGCCGACCCGGGCCATCCGCCGCGGCGACGACGCGAACCAGTCGCGCGCCCGGCTCGCCACGAGCGCCACGGTGCCGTCCATGACGAGCGCCAGCACCGCGAAGACCGCCCCGAGGGCCACGAGCTGCCCGAGCACCGGCGCGGACGGGTCGACGAACTGCGGCAGGAGCGCCGCGAAGAACACGATCGTCTTGGGGTTCGTGACACCGACGACGTACCCCGCCCGCACGGCGTGCAGGGTCGGTGCCGTGAGCGGCACCCCGGCCTCGAACGCGGCGGCGAGGGCCCGCCGGTTGCGGATCGCCTGCACCCCGAGCCACACGAGGTAGCCGGCGCCGACGACCTTGAGCGCCGTGTAGGCGGTCGCGCTCGCCGCGACGAGCGGCCCGAGGCCGACGGCGAGCGCACAGATCTGGGTCAGGATGCCGAGCGCGTTGCCGACGACCGTGAGCAGGGCCTCGCGCCGCCCCGCCGAGAGCGCCCTCCCGATCGTGAACAGGACGCTGGGCCCCGGGATCGCGATGATGACGACCGACGCGACCGCGAACGCGGCGAGGGTGGACGCTGACGGCATACGGCCCAGTGTGCTCTCCCCGGCGCCGCCGCCGCACCCGCGTTCCGCGCTCGCACCCGGGCTCGCACCCGGGCTCGCACCCGTGTTCCGCGCTCGCGACCGCTCACGCGACGGCGGTCCCGGCATCCTCGCGGCCGTGCTCCCGGTCCAGCCGACGCATGACCGGGGTCGCGAGCACGCCGTGGACGACGACCGACAGCGCGATGGTGAACCCGATCGTCGACCACAGCCAGCGCTCCTCCGGGAAGCTCGCCGCCCCCGCCGCGTAGGCGACGTAGTAGACGGAGCCGACGCCGCGCACCCCGAAGAAAGCGACGACGAGGCGCTCGCGGTGGTCGAGCCCGGCCGCGCCGACCTGGGTGCGGTGTCCGAGGAAGGACACGTAGCCCGCGACGGGTCGGATGACGAGCACGAGGGCGAGGCCGACGGCCACCCCACGCCAGTCGAGGTGGGCGAGCAGCCCGTTCGTGAGCGCGAAGCCGAGCCCGAGGAGCACGACGAGGGTGAGCAGTGTCTCGAGCCGGTCGATGATGTCGTGCATGTGCCGGTGGTAGTCGTGGGCCCGCTCCACCGAGCGCACCGTGAGCGCGCACGCGAAGACCGCGAGGAAGCCGTAGCCCCCGACGAGCTCGGACGCGCCGTACGCGACGAGCAGCGCGGCGAGGGCGAGCAGCGGCTCACCCACCTCGGCCAGGCGCAGCGACCGGGCCGGCGCCCGGAAGGCGAGCTTCGCCATCGCCCACCCGACGGCCGTGCCGACGAGCACCCCCACGACGACCTTGCCGACGAGCTCCCACGCGAACCACGGCACGACCCACTGCGACACCGGCCCCGCGGACGCGAGGAAGATCGCGGCGTAGACGAACGGGAAGGCCAGCCCGTCGTTGAGCCCCGCCTCGCTCGTCAGGGCGAAGCGCACCTCGTCCTCCTCGTCGATCTCCTCGGCGTCGCCCTCGAGGGTCGGGCCCTCGACCTGCACGTCGGACGCGAGCACCGGGTCGGTCGGCGCGAGGGCCGCCCCGAGGAGCAGCGCCGCCGGGGCCGCGATGCCCAGCGGCCCCCACGCGAGGAGCGCCACGCCGCCGATCGTGAGCGGCATCGCGATGCCGAGCAGGCGCCACGCCGGCGACCAGGCACGCCACGACTCCCGGCTGCGCCAGCGCAACGGCCGGTCGAGCGCGAGCCCCACCCCCATGAGCGCGACGAGCACCGTGACCTCGGTGACGTGCTCGATGACCGACCTCGCCGCGACCGGGTCGAGCGGGACGTCGCTCACCGGCGGCAGGAGCCCGACGAGCATGCCGGTCGCGACGAGCACCATCGGGGCCGACAGCGCCCACCGGTGGAGGATCTGCGGCAGGACGGCGGCGAGCAGCAGCGACCCTCCGAGCAGGAGGTAGACGAGCTCGGGCTTCACCGGCCCCTGACCCCGACGTCCCAGAGGTGGTGGACGAGGTCGTGCAGGCCGTACTGCCCGAGGGTGAGGACGGTGAACACCGAGCCGTCGGAGCGGGTCCCGGTGCGCTCCCAGGCGTCGTCGGGCACCGCGGCATACGCCCCGGCCAGCCCGGCGGCAGCCTCGACGACCTCGCGCGCGACGACCGCCGGGTCCTGCTCGCGATAGCGCGCGGCGACGGCGGTCTCGTCCTGGTCCCAGTTCGCGAAGGTCGGCTCGTCCTCGGCGAGCACGAGGCGCAGCCGCTGCTCGAAGAGGCGGCACACGTCGCGCACGTGGCAGGCGTACTCGAGCGGGGACCACGTCGACGGGCGGGGGCGGGCCGTCGCATCGGCACGGGCGAGGACCCCCGGCCAGGGGTCGGTGGATGCCGTGACGCGCGTCGCGACGTCGTGCGCCGGCACGCTCGCGGCGACGAAGCCGCAGTCCGGACAGCGCTCGCGCAGCGTCCAGGTCCAGTCCTTGTCGTCCGGGGTGATGTCCGGGTCGACCGCCGGGTTCGTCATGGCCGAAGACTACGCAGGTCGTCGGCCCGGCCCGAGCGTGAGGTACCTTCCCACTGTGTCTGACGGATGGTGGACGTGGGCGGGCGCCGCCATCGCACTGGTCCTCGTGGTCGCGGGCGTGTGGCTGCTGCTGTCCTCGCGCTCCGGGTCCCGCGACGCGGCGACCCGACCGGCGCGCGACACCTTCCGTCGTGACGACGAGGCCCCCCCGCCGCCGAGGAAGCGCCTCGCCGTCGTCGTCAACCCCACGAAGCTCGAGGGCGGGGGGACGGACGTCCGGGCCCGGATCCGCGCGGTGTGCGCCGGCCAGGGGTGGGCCGAGCCGCTGTTCATCGAGACCGAGGAGCACGATGTCGGCTTCGGCCAGACCCGGCAGGCCCTCGAGGCCGGCGTCGACGTCGTCTGCGCGTTCGGTGGCGACGGCACGGTGCGTGCCGTCGCCCAGGAGATGGTCGGCTCGGGCGTGCCCATGGGGCTGCTGCCCGGTGGCACCGGCAACCTGCTGGCCCGCAACCTCGAGCTGCCCACCGACGACCTCGACCGGGCCGTCACCGTCGCCCTGAGCGGTCGCAACCGGCACATCGACGTCGGCTGGATGACGCTCGACCCCGGGGAGGCGCACCTCGAGGAGCACGTCGGCGAGGGGTCCTCGGTCGGCACCCGCCGCCACGCCTTCCTCGTCATGGCCGGCCTCGGGCTCGACGCCGCGATCATGGAGGACACCTCCGAGAAGCTCAAGGCCCGGATCGGCTGGACCGCCTACGTGCCGGCCGGCCTGAAGAACATCCTCGTCGAGCGCTTCCGCGCGCACCTCAGCCTCGACGGCGGCCCGACGCGGACGCACCGGGCCCGCACGGTGCTCATCGGCAACTGCGGCAGGCTCACCGGAGGCATCAACCTCATGCCCGACGCCAGGCCCGACGACGGCACCCTCGACGTCGCCGTCATCGCCCCGAAGGGCATCACGGCCTGGCTCGCGGTCGTCGCCAAGGTGCTCACGAAGAGCAGCCGGCCCACCCAGACCCTCGACCGCTACCGCTGCCAGTCCGTCGGGGTGCGGGTCGACCACGACCAGAAGGTCGAGCTCGACGGCGACATCATCGGCGAGGCGCGGCACATCGAGGTCGAGGTGCAGCCGCGCTCCCTCATCGTGCGCACCGAGACCGGTCGCTCCTAGAACTTGCGCTCGCGCCACTGTCGCTCGAACGGCAGCCGCCACGTGTACGGCGCGATGAGCTGGTGGATCTGGTTGGGTCCCCACGTGCCCTGGGCGTAGGGGCGCACGGGCGGCGGGTGGTCGATGAGGGGCTGGGAGATCTCCCACAGGCGCTCGATGCCGGATGCCGACGTGAACAGCGTGCGGTCGCCGCGGGCGGCGTCGTAGATGAGCCGCTCGTAGGCCTCGAGGACCGCGCCGGCCCACGAGGTCTCGTGCATCGAGAACTGCATCGACAGCTTGTCGAGCCGGAAGCCGGGGCCGGGCCGCTTCCCGTAGAACGACAGCGACATCCGCGACTTGTCGGCGAGGTCGAAGGTGAGGTGGTCCGGGCCGTTGTCGCCGACCCCGGAGCCGGGCGGGAACATCGACTGCGGCGGCTCCTTGAAGGCGATCGAGATGATCCGGGCGCCCTCGGCCATCCGCTTGCCCGTGCGCAGGTAGAACGGCACGCCGGCCCAGCGCCAGTTGTCGACGTAGGCCTTGAGGGCGACGAAGGTCTCGGTCTCCGAGTCGGGGGCGACGCCCGGCTCCTCGTGGTAGCCGGCGTACTGGCCGCGCACGACCTCGGTCGGCTGGATCGGCTGCATCGAGCGGAAGACCTTGTTCTTCTCGCGGCTGATCGCGGCGGGCTCGAGCGAGGTCGGCGGCTCCATCGCGGTGAACGCGAGGATCTGGAACAGGTGCGTGACGACCATGTCGCGGTAGGCGCCGGTCGCCTCGTAGAAGTCCGCGCGCTGGGTGAGGCCCAACGTCTCGGGCACGTCGATCTCGACGTGGGAGATGTTGTTCCGGTGCCAGATGGGCTCGAACAGGCCGTTGGCGAAGCGGAACGCGAGGATGTTCTGGGCCGCCTCCTTGCCCAGGAAGTGGTCGATGCGGAAGATCTGCTCCTCGTCGAACACCTCGTGCAGCTGCGCGTTGAGCGCGACCGCCGACGCGTGGTCGGTGCCGAACGGCTTCTCCATGACGACCCGGCTGCGGGCGACGAGTCCGGCCTCACCGATCGTGCGCACCGCCGCGAGCGCGGCCTTCGGCGGCACCGACAGGTAGTGCAGACGCTGGTTGACGTCCCCGGGCAGGAGGTCCTCGGCCCGGGCGACCGCCGCCCCGAGCGCCTGCGGCCCCGCCGAGAGGGGCACGTAGTCGAGGCGCTGGGCGAAGCCGTGCCAGTCGGCATCCGTCATCTCGCGCGTGCTGTGCTCACGGATGGCGACGAGGGCGAGGTCGCGGAAGGCATCGGGGTTCATCTCGTCCAGGCTCGTGCCGACGACGCGCAGGTCGTCGACGAGCCCGGACTGGAAGAGGTGGAGCAGCCCCGGGACGAGCTTGCGCTTGGCGAGGTCACCGGTGGCGCCGAACAGGACGACGGTCGTGGGCGCGGTCATGGGGGCCAGCCTGACGGGGCGACGGGCACCCCCGCCACCCCTGCGCCGGGTGCGGCGCGCGCAGTATGGTCGGGGGAGCGACCCGAAGGAGGACGCCATGGCCGCGTTCACGGTGTGGAAGTTCGACGGTCCCAACGGTGCCCAACGGGCCGCGGAGACCCTCAAGCAGTGCCAGCGCGACGGGATGGTGAAGATCATCGACCACGCCGTCGTCACGTGGCCCGAGGGCGCTCCCAAGCCCCTGACGCACGAGGGCCACGAGGAACGCTGGCACGCGAGCGGCTGGGGTGCCTTGTGGGGCGTGCTCATCGGGGCACTGTTCTTCGTGCCCGTCATCGGCGGCGTCGTCGGAGCCGGCATCGGTGCGCTGAGCAAGCTCACGGCCAGTGCCGGCATCTCCAGGGAGCAGCTCGAGACGATCCGCACCCAGGTCACCCCGGGCACCTCGGCGCTGTTCGTCGTCACCGAGGACGGTGACCTCGACCGGGTCGGAGACCGGCTGCACATGCACAGCACCCTCATCGCGAGCAACCTCACCGACGCCGAGCGCCGGGTGCTCATGGAGACCTTCGGCAGCTGAGCCCGGGTCAGCCGCCCGGGGTGGCGAGGCGGATCTCCTCCTCGGTCGGCTCGCGGTGCTCGCGAGCCTCCGGGGGCAGGCAGTCGGCGATCGCGGCCATGATCCGCTTCGTGTCGGCGGCCGCGGAGCGCAGCTTGAGGTCGGCCGGCTCACCGACGCGCACCCGCACCGTGGGCGGGTGGGTGACGTTGAGGACGTTGGGCACGAGGGACGAGCGCGGCCACACCTTCTCGCTGCCCCAGATGCCGAAGGGGATGACGGGCGCCCCGGTCATCGCCGCGAGCCGGGCGGCGCCGGTGCGCCCCTTGAGCACCGGGTCGTAGAACTTCGCCCCGCGTGGGATCGTGCCCTGGGGCAGCAGGCAGACGAGCTCGCCACCCTCGAGCGCGACCGCGGCCGACTCGAACGACTCCTGGCCCCCGTTGTCGCGGTCGACGGGGATACCGCCGAGTGCCGTCGCGACCGCGCCGATCCCCGGGACGTCGAAGATCTCCTTCTTCCCCAGGCCTCGGGCGGTGCGCCCGGTGGCGCGCAGCAGCTGGATGATCGTCTGGAGGTCGAAGTACGAGCGGTGGTTGCCGACGAGGATCGCCGGGCCGGTGCGGGGGACGTGCTCGGTGCCGGCGATGTCGAAGCGCGCGTAGGGGGTGAGCGCCGGCGGGCTCGCGAGGAGGAGCAGCCGCTGCAGCTCGACGCCGAGCACCGGCACCTTGAGCACCCCCGGCGCGACGTCGAAGTGCACGATCGGCCACCCGCGGGCCACGGCGTAGACGGTGAGCCGTGGGTCGGGATTGACCGCGGCCGGCGAGCCGACCGCGGACAGGAGCGGGAGGTCGTAGATCGAGTCGGAGTAGGCGAAGCTCTCGGCGAGGTCGATGCCCTCCGCCTCGGCCCACTGGCGCACGGCAGCGAGCTTGCCCCGCGACCACACGAAGTTGCCGGAGATCGACCCGTCGAAGCGGCCGTCCTCGGTGATCGCGTAGCGCGTCGCGATGACGTGGTCGAAGCCGAGCCGGTCGGCGAGCGGCTTGATGAGGTGGTGCGGTGTCGTCGTCGCGAGGACGACCGGCCGGCCGGCGGCGCGGTGCTGCGCGATGAGGGTCATGGCGAACGGGTGGATGACCGCCGCGATCGCCTCGGCCGCGGCCGTGGCGGCGGCGTCGAAGCTCGCCATCTCGCGGCCCTTGGCGACGAGCGTGGCCTGGCGGGCGAGGAAGATCGACGGCAGGGTCTCGCCGATGAGGTCGAACATGCCGTAGAGGAGCCGTTCACCGGGCAGCTTGCGGGTGACGACGCCGAGGTCGTACATCGCCCGCGACAGCAGCGGGCCGGTGCCGCCCTGGAGCAGCGTGCGGTCGAGGTCGAAGATCGCCGCGCCGCTGCCCATGGGGTGAGGCTACCGGGCGGACGGCAGGGTGAGGAGACACGCCCCGGGACGGGCGAACGGCGCGAGGCGCACGCCCTCCCCCGTCCCGCCGTAGGCGGCGTCGGCACCGCCCACGAGCCCGACGTGCACCTGGCACACGACCTCCGGATGCCGGGTGGCCGCGTCGAGCAACGGGCACGTGCGCAGCTCCACGTCCCGCGCGTCGGCGAGCCGACCGGCATCCGGCGCGGGCACCGGCCGCGGCGAGAACCCGAGCCGGTCGAGGAGCGCCAGCACCCGCCGGCGCGGTTCCGCGGCCCCGGGGCCCGGCAGCGGGTCCTCCGCGAGGAGCTCGCGCCCCGCGAGCGCGGCCCCCCAGGCCCGCCCCACGGCCCGCGACTCCTCGGACGGGTCGGCGCCGGTGGCCGCGAGGCGGTCGGCGAAGGCCGTGGCGAGCGCGAGGTACTCCTCCGTCGCCGGGTCGACCGTGGCGGCGCCGGAGGCCGCGTCCCGGCCACGTGGGGTCACGACGTAGCGCACCGCGGGGCGGCCGCGGGCGGCCCGCCCGTCGGCGCGGGCCTCGACGAGACCGGCCGCGAGGAGGGCGCGCAGGTGGTGGCGGGTCGTGTTCGGGTGGCCGCCGAGGGCGGCCGCGAGGGCGCTGACCGTCGCACCGGCACGACCGTCGGCGACGGCGCGCAGCACCCGCCGACGGGCCGGGTCGAGGTCGGGCTCGACGGGGCCGCCGGGCGCCCGCCCACCTCCGGTGCGACCCGTCGGACGGGGCCGAGTTGGAGCCGGGCCGAGGGGTGGAGTATTTTTCACAATGTCATTGTAGATAATCCAGCACCGGAGGACCACCACCATGGAGCACCACACCCTTCCCCTCGCCGGCGGCGGGCAGCACGCGTGCGGCTGCGGCGACAGCGACCACGGCGTGCCCGAGCTCGACGTCCGCGCCATCCCGCACGCCATCCGCCACGCCACGGTGTTCGGCGCGCTGTCGGCCATCCCGTCCGGCGGGTCGCTCGACCTCGTCGCCCCCCACGACCCGAAGCCCCTGCTCGCGCAGATCGCCGACCGCGAGTCGGGCACCGTCACGGTGCGCTACCTCGACGAGGGTCCCGAGGCCTGGCGCCTCCGGCTGACCCGCGCCTGAGCCGGACCGGGCCGCCGTGTGCTCCTACTGCGGGTGCGAGAGCATCGACGTCATCGGCCGCTTCATGGCCGAGCACGTCGAGATCGTCAACGCGTCCGGGGTGCTCCGGCGGGCCTGCGAGCGCGGTGATGCGGAGGCCGTCGTCGCGGCGGCCGATGCCCTCGGCCGGCTGCTCCACCCGCACACCGGGGCCGAGGAGGCCGGGCTCTTCGCGGTGCTCTCCGAGGACGACGAGTTCACCGACCACGTCCGCTCCCTCTGCGCCGAGCACACCTCCCTCGACGCCGCGCTCGCCGCGGTCCGCGACGGCGACCACGCCTCCTTCCCGGCCTTCGACCTGGCCCTGCGCGCGCACATCGACCGCGAGGAGAACGGCCTCTTCCCCGCCGCGGCCATCGCCTTCGCCGGGCCGGAGTGGGAGCGGGTCACCGCCCTGACCCCGGTCGCCGCGGCCCGGAACGGTGGCGCGTGACCACCCTGGAGCCGCCCACCACCGCCGCCCGCCCGGCCCGCGCCTCCGCGCCGTCCGGACCCTCCCGCGGGCGCTGGGCGCTGCGCGACCGGCCGGGGGTCGTGTGGCTCGGCCTCGCCGTGCTCGTCGCCCTCGCGCACCCGTTCGTGCCGGCCGCGAGCTGGCTGCTCGTCCACCTCGTGCTCCTCGGGGCGCTCACCCACTCGGCGATGGTGTGGAGCACCCACTTCAGCCAGGCCCTCCTCAAGACCCCGGCCTCGCTCGACGAGCGGAGCCGGCAGAACGCGCGCATCGGGCTGCTCGTGGCCGGCCAGGCGGCCGTGCTCGTCGGGGTGCCGACCTCGCTCTGGCCGCTCACCGCCATGGGCGCGCTCGCGGTGTCGGCCGCGCTCGCCTGGCACGCCACCGCGCTGTGGCGCCGGCTCCGCCACGCCCTGCCGGGTCGGTTCCGGGTCACCGTGCGCTACTACCTCGCGGCCGCGGCCTGGGTGCCCGTCGGTGCGGCCCTCGGGGCCTGGCTCGCCCGCGGCCTCGACGACACGACCCACGGGCGCGTGCTCGTCGCGCACTCGATGGTCATGGTGCTCGGCTGGGTCGGCCTCACGGTGACCGGCACGCTCGTCACGCTGTGGCCGACGATGCTGCGCACCCGGATCGACGAGCGGGCCGAGCGCCTGGCCCGGCAGGCGCTCCCGGTGCTCGTCGGTGCCGTCTGCGTCATCGGCACCGGCGCGGCCCTCGGGTCGCGCCCCGCCACCCTCGCCGGGCTCGCCGGCTACGCCGCGGGCCTCGCCTGGTGGGGCCGGGCGCTCCTCGCACCGGCGCGCCAGGCACCCCCCCGCTTCTTCGCGACGTGGTCGGTGACCGCCGCCCTCGCCTGGGGCGCCGTCGCCCTCGGGCTCGTCGGGTGGCGGGTCGCCACGGCGGGCTCGTGGCCCGAGGTCGCCGACGGCTACGGGGTCGTCGCCGCCGTCATCGCGGCGGGCTTCGCCGCCCAGCTGCTCGCCGGCGCGCTGAGCCACCTCGTGCCGACCGTGCTCGGCGGGGGCCCGTCGGTCGTCCGGGCCGGGTCCGCCGAGCTCAACCGCGGCGCCGTGTGGCGGGTCACCGTCGTCAACCTCGGCCTCGCGGTGTGCCTGCTGCCCGTCCCGAGCGCGGTCCGGGTCGCCGCGTCGACCCTCGTGCTCGTGGCGCTCGCGGCCTTCATCCCGCTGCTGCTGCGAGCCGTCCGCGCGGCCGTCACCGCCCGGCGGGCCCTCGTCGCCACCGTCGCCGAGCACCCGGTGCGCCCCGAGCGGGTGGGGCCCGAGCCGCCTGTGTGGTCCCCCGCGCAGCTCGTGGCCGGGGTCGGCAGCGTCGCGCTCGCGGTCACCCTCGGGGTGGCGTTCGACCCGGCCGCCGCGGGTCTGGATGCCGGCCGGTCGGGCTCCGTGGCCGCGTCCGGCCTGACCGGGGCCGGCACCGTCGTCCCGACCGGCGAGACGACGCGGGTGCGGGTCGAAGCCCGCGACATGTCCTTCTCGCCGTCGTCGGTCACCGTCCCGGCGGGCAACCGGCTCGTCATCGAGCTCGTCAACGTCGACGAGGGGTCCCCGCACGACCTCAGCTTCGGCGGCGACCTGCGCACGCCGCGCATCATGCCGGGCCGCACCGCGACCCTCGACGCCGGCGTCGTCGGTGCGAGCGCCCAGGGGTGGTGCACCATCGTCGGCCACCGCCGGATGGGGATGGTGCTCGACGTCGTCGTCGAGGGGGGCCCGAGCGCGCCGGCCGACGTGGTCGGGGCCGGCAGTGCCGCCGGCGCCCGGGCCGGCGGTGCCGCCGCGGCCGAGCGGTCGGAGGAGGCCGGCATCCGGCTCGGGCAGGAGCCGGATGCCGCCTTCCGCGCGGTGGATGCCGCGCTGCCGCCGCTCGACGACCGCCGGGTCCGCGAGGTCACGCTCACGGTCGAGGAGGTCGAGCTCGAGGTGTCGCCGGGGGTGCGCCAGAGGCGGTGGACGTTCGACGGGGGCGTGCCCGGGCCGACCCTGCACGGCCGGGTCGGCGACACCTTCGTCGTGACCCTCGTCAACCGCGGGTCGATGGGCCACTCGGTCGACTTCCACGCCGGGGAGCGCGCACCCGACGAGGTCATGCGCACCATCGCGCCCGGTGGCTCGCTGACCTACCGGTTCACCGCCGAGCGAGCCGGTGTCTGGATGTACCACTGCTCGACGATGCCGATGAGCGCGCACATCGCCGCCGGGATGCACGGCGCCGTCGTCATCGAGCCGGACGGGCTGCCCGAGGCCGACCGCAGCTACGTCCTCGTCCAGTCGGAGGTGCACGTCGACGGCGACGGCACCGGCCGCACCGCCGAGGTCGACGCCGACTCCGCCGCGGCCGACACCCCCGACGCGGTCGTCTTCAACGGCGTCGCGAACCAGTACGACGCCCGCCCGCTGGCGGCCGGGGTCGGGGAGCGGGTCCGGCTCTGGGTGCTCGCCGCAGGGCCGAACCGCGGCACCGCCTTCCACGTCGTCGGCGGGCAGTTCGACACCGTGTGGCGCGAGGGCACCTACCTCCTGCGCGAGGGGCGCGGTCCGCTCGACACCGGGGCCGCCTCCGGTGGCAGCCAGGTGCTCGACCTCGCCCCCGCCCAGGGCGGGTTCGTCGAGCTGTCGATGCCCGAGGCCGGGCACTACCCCTTCGTCACGCACGCGATGGCCGACGCCGAACGGGGCGCGCACGGCATCCTCGACGTCACCGGCTGAGCCGACCTCCCGGACGCGACGCCATAGATTGGCGGCATGCCGCGCGACGAGCTGACCGCCTACGTCCTCGGGGGCGGGGGCGTCCTCGGGTCGACCGAGGTCGGGATGGTGCGGGCGCTCGCGGAGCACGGGGTGCGGCCCGACCTCGTGCTCGGCACGAGCATCGGCGCGCTCAACGGCGCCTTCGTCGCGGCCGACCCGGGGGTCGAGGGGGCGGAACGGCTCGCCGCGGTCTGGGAGGCGGTCGTGCGCGAGGGGGTCTTCCTCGACAACCCGATGCGCCAGGCGGCGCGGGTCGCGAGGTACCGCACCCACCTGCTCTCGAACGCGCCGCTGCGCCACGTCATCGACCGCTACCTGCCCGTCGACCGGTTCGAGCAGCTCGAGGTGGCGTTCCAGTGCGTCGCCGCGTGCATCGAGGACGCGAGCGGGCGCTGGTTCTCCGAGGGCGGGATCACCGACCCGGTCGTCGCCTCGTGCTCGGTGCCCGGCCTGTTCCCCCCGGTGCGCATCGGCGAGCGCCACTACCTCGACGGCGGCCTCGTGCACTCCATCCCCGTCGGCCGGGCGCTCGCCCTCGGCGCGACCCGGATCTTCGTGCTCCAGGTGGGCCGCGTCGAGCAGGAGCTCAGCGTGCCGACGAAGCCCTGGGAGGTCGCCACGGTCGCGTTCGAGATCGGGCGCCGGCACCGCTTCGTCCACGAGATGGAGTCGGTGCCCGACGACGTCGAGCTGCACGTGCTGCCGAGCGGGGCCACGGCCAGCCCGAACATCTCGATCGGTCACGCCCGGATCTCGCGGATGCGTGAGCGGATGGAGACCGCCCGGGCGGCGTCACAGGCCTACCTCAGCGCGCTCGAAGCGCCCTGACCACCTCGCGCCGCAGCACCTTGCCCATGGCGTTGACCGGGAGCGCGTCGACGACGACGAACCGGCGGGGCACCTTGTAGCCGGTCAGCGACTCGCGCGCGTACGCGTGGAGCACGTCCGGCGACGGGTGCGCGCCCTCGGCGAGGACGACGACCGCGACGACCTCCTCGCTGCCGCTGTCGTGCAGCACCCCGACGACGGCGGCGTCGACGACGTCGGGGTGCCGGCGGAGCACGGCCTCCACCTCGGAGGGGTAGACGTTGAAGCCGCCGGTGATGATGACCTCCTTGATCCGGTCGACGATCGTGATGAACCCGCCCTCGTCCATCGTCACGACGTCGCCGGTGCGGAACCAGCCGTCGTGGAAGGCCGCCGCCGTCTCCTCCGGCATCCCCCGGTAGCCGTCGAACACCTGCGGCCCGCGCACGAGCAGCTCGCCCCGCTCGCCGACCGGCACCTCGTCGTCGGGGTCGTCGGGGTCGGCGATCCGCACGTGGACGTCCGGGAAGGGCACGCCGATCGAGCCCGGTCGCCGGTCGGCCGTCATCGGGTTGCCCACGACGACCGGCGAGGTCTCGGTCAGCCCGTAGCCCTCGACGAGCAGGCCTCCGGTCGCGGCCTCCCAGCGCTCGACGAGCGGAGCCGGAAGGGGCATCGCCCCGGACAGGGAGTACCGGATGCCGTGGATGCTCGCGCCGCGCCGCTCGGCCTCGTCGACGATCCGCTCGTAGAGCGGCGGCACCGCGGGCACGAACGTCGGGACCTGCCGCTCGATGGCGTCCATGAGCAGCGCGACCTCCGGCTTGGGCAGCAGGACCAGCGTCGCGGCGAGGTCGAGGCCGAGCAGCATCCCGACGGTCACGCCGTAGGCGTGGAAGAGCGGCAGCGCGAGGAGGAAGGTCTCCTCGCCCTCGAGGAGGCCCGGCACCCAGGCCCGGCCCTGCGCGACGTTGGCTGCGAGGTTGCGGTGGCGCAGCGGGACGCCCTTCGGGGTGCCCGTCGTGCCGGAGGTGTAGAGGAGCAGGGCGACGTCGTCGAGCCCCGGGCGGGGGTGGGTGGCCGCCAGGGGTGGCGCCGCGACGAGGTCGCCCCACGGCAGGGCGCCCGGCGCGGGCGAGGTCAGCGCCGCTCGCGCCTCCCGGGCCTTTCGGAGCGGGAGCCGCAGGGCGACCCGCTTGGCCAGCGGCAGCTCGGTCGTGAGGTCGACGGCGACGACGTGCTCGAGGGCGCACTCGCCCCGCAGCTCCTCGACGACGGGGACGACCTTGTCCCACACGATCGCCACCCGGGCGCCGTGGTCGACGAAGGGCAGCCGCAGCTCACCGGCCGTGTACAGCGGGTTGTGCTCGACGACCGTCGCCCCGAGGCGGAGCACCGCGCAGAAGGCGATGACGTTCTGCGGGCAGTTCGGCATGACGAGGGCGACGCTGTCGCCGGCACCGACCCCGAGCCGGCGCAGCCCCTCGGCGACGCGGGAGACCCGGTCGGCCACGACGTCGTAGCGGGTGCGCCGGCCGAGGAAGTCGAGCGCGACGCGGCCGGGGAAGCTCGACGCGGCCCGGTCGAAGCGGTCGACGAGGGTGGCGGACGGCGGGTCGAGGTGGAGCGGGACCCCGGGTCCGTAGGCGGTGGCCCACCGGGGCTCGAGAGCGGTCATGGCACGTCGTCCTCACCGCCACGGGGACGGACCCGCGGACGCGCCCAACCTACTCCCGGCGCCCCCTCCGGCCGCGCCCTACGCTGGCGGCCATGGGCGCCCGCAGCATCCCCCCACCCCCGCTCGCCGTGCGGCGGGTACTCCACGTGGCGTGGCCCCTCGTCGGGGTGGTCGTCACGGGGCTCATGGTGCCCGTCATCGTCGCCGGCGCCTTCATGGTCGCCGTCGACCGCCGGGCCCGGCTGCTGCGGGCGTCGTGCCTGGCCGTCGTCCTCATGTGGGTCGACATCCGGATGCTGCTCGGCTGCTGGGCGCTGTGGGCGCGCAGCCCCGACCACGCGTCGCCGACGTGGCGCGAGGACCACGAAAGGCTGTTCACGCAGGCGCTCGACTCGCTCATGTACTACGCCCGGCGGTGGGTCGGGCTCGAGGTGGTGCTCGCCGACCGGATGCACTTCGGCGTCGACGGCCAGCCGCTGCTCGCGCTCGCCCGCCACGCCGGCCCCGCCGACTCGCTCGCCATCGCGTGGCTGCTGTCGCGCACCGCGGGGCGGCTGCCGCGCATCGTCCTCGCCGAGGCGCTCCGCTGGGACCCGGGCATCGACACGATCCTCAGCCGGCTCCAGTCCTTCTTCATGCCCGGTCGGGCCCGGCCCGGCGAGGACCGCGCCGCCGGGCTGGGCGAGATGGCCGCGACGATGCACCCCGACGACGTCTTCGTCATCTTCCCCGAGGGCCAGAACTGGACGCCGCTGCGGCGGGCGGGGATGATCCGGCGGATGCGCGAGCGGGGGGAGCACGCACGGGCGAGCCGCGCCGAGGAGCTGCGCCACGTCCTGCCGCCGCGCGCCCGGGGGGCCTGGGCCGCCCGCTCGGCCCGTCCCGAGGCCGACGTCATGGTGCTCGCGCACGTCGGCCTCGCGCGGCTGTCGAGCGCGCGGATGATCTGGGAGGCCCTGCCCTTCACCGGCCGCCCGTTCCTCGTCAAGACGTGGACCTACGCCGCCGACACCGTGCCGTCCGAGCCGGGCGCCTTCGAGGAGTGGCTCAACGACCGGTGGACCGAGGTCGACGCGTGGGTCGAGGAGCACGCGCACCCCTACCTGCCGGGGCACGAGCCCGGGGAGGACGGGCGGGTCGTGCGCTGACGGCCACCCGGCATCCGGGACCTGGGTCAGGAGCCCCCGGAGCGGATGCCGTCGAGCCAGGCCCGTGCGGCCGAGAAGTCGGCGTCGCTCGTCAGGGGGGCGACCGTCGCCCGCTGCCGGTCGGCCCGCGGGTAGGAGCCGAGGAAGCGCACCTCGGCGCAGATCCGCTTGAGCCCCATGAGCGCCTCGCCGAGGCGCTCGTCGAGGACGTGGCCCTCGAGGTCGATCGAGAAGCAGTACGACCCCATCGAGTCCTTCGTCGGACGGGACTCGAGGCGGGTCATGTTGATGCCGCGCGCCGCGAACTGCTCGAGCAGCTCGAGCAGGCCCCCAGCGTGGTCCTCGCGCTGGAAGAGCACGACGGTCGTCTTGTCGGCCCCGGTGCGCGCGGGCAGCTCCCCGGGCCGGGCGACGAGCACGAAGCGGGTCACGGCCGCCTGCATGTCGCCGATCCCGCTCGCGAGCACCTCCAGCCCGTGCCGCTGCGCGGCCGCGGGGGCGCACACGGCCGCCTCGTAGGGCTGCCGGCCGTGCTCGAGGGCCTCGGCGGCGGATGCCGTCGACAGCGTCGCGACGTACTCCGCCCCGGGCAGGTGGGCCGCCATCCAGCCCCGTACCTGGGCCCAGGCGTGCGAGTGGGTGCCGACGGCGTGGACGTCGCGCAGGGTCGTGCCCGACGTGGCGGCGAGGACGAAGGTCACCGGCACGAGCACCTCGCCGACGACGACGAGCGGCTCCCCGCTCGCGAGCGCGTCGAGGGTGGCGGAGACCCCGCCCTCGACGGAGTTCTCGATCGGCACCATCGCGCCGTCGATCGCCCCGGACCGCAGCGCCGTGAGGGCGGCGTCGACCGAGCCGAACGTCACCCGCTCCCCCGCCGCGGCGGGCTGCCACGCGTCGAGCGCCATCGAGGTGAAGGTGCCCTCGGGTCCGAGGAAGCCGTAGCGGCTCACGGGGTCTCCTTGCCGGTGCGGGCAGCGGCGAGCGCCTGCTGCTCCTCGGGGGTGAGCGTCGCGTCGGAGGCTCCGCCGACGACGCCCTTGGCGTACGTGCGCGACTCGCCCCGCGCGTGGATCGAGCTGACGACGAGCCCGTCGCCGTGGTCGTCGACGACGGCGGCGCTGAAGCTGAGCCGGCCGCCCATGTCGCCGAAGGCGTCGTACCGCACGACCGCGACGTGCCGCAGCGCCTGCCGGAGGTCGGCGCGCAGTGCGGCGAGGTCGGCATCCCCGGCGGGGCGGTGGTGCTCGAGCGCCGTCAGTCGACGCTGCACGTCCGCCGAGCGCCGCACCAGCACGACGAGCCCCGCGACGAGGACGACCGCGAGCGCGACGGGGATCGCGAGCACGACCGCTTCGAGGGGGTTGAGTCCGAACACACGCGACAGGCTAGGCGCTCGACGTGGAGGTGCGCCGACCGTCCCACGTCCGCCCCGCCCCCCTTCTCGCGGAGTCAGGAGCAGCCCGCCGGGTCAGGACCGGGTGCGCTCCTGAGTGGGCGAAGTGCCCCTGAGTTCGCGAGGTGGGCGCTCCCCTAGGGTGGCGCCGTGGACGTGGACCTCGCGACCGTGGCCGTCGTGTTCGGCACCATCTTCCTCGTCGAGCTGCCGGACAAGACCTTCATCGCGACGCTCGTCATGTCGACCCGCTTCCGCCCGCTCCTCGTCTGGGTCGGCGTCTGCCTCGCGTTCCTCGTCCAGACCGCGATCGCCGTGACCGCCGGGGGCCTGCTCGCGCGCCTGCCGCGCACCCCCGTCGAGGTCTTCGCGTGCGTCATGTTCCTCGTCGGCGGCATCCTGCTGCTGCGCGGCGCCGGGTCGGCCGACGAGCAGGAGGCCGAGACCGAGGCGGAGTTCGGGGCCAAGGCCGCCCGCCAGGTCGTCGGCTGGCGGGTCGTCACGCTGTGCTTCACGGTGCTCTTCCTCGCCGAGTGGGGCGACCTGTCGCAGATCCTCACCGCCTCGCTCGTCGTGCGCTACGACGACCCGATGTCGGTGTTCGTCGGGGCGTTCCTCGCGCTCGCGACGGTGTCCGGGCTCGCCGCGGGGCTCGGCCGCACGCTGCTCACCTGGTTGCGCCTGTCGACGATCCGGCGGATCGGCGGCACGGTCTGCCTGCTGCTCGCCGCCTACACCGCCCTCGAGATCGCCGGGGTCGTCTGACCGGAGCCGGCCGGCGGTGCCGGAGCCACGGCATCCAGGTCGTCACGGCTGACCCACCACAGCAGCACGAGCGCGGCGAGGGCCCCGAAGACGTCGGCGTTCTGCAGCACGCGCCCGGGGAGCTCGGGCCAGTCGCGCTGGTTGAGCCACGAGATGCCCCACCACGGCAGCCGGCACAGGAAGAACGCCGTGACCCCGGCACCGGCCCACAACCGGCGGCGCTCGCGCAGCGGGTCGGCACCGAGCAGGGCGAAGACGACGACGACGACCCAGTGGAAGTGGTGGATCCACGCGACGGGCGACAGCAGGCAGGCCATGAGCCCCACCGCGGCGACCTCACCGATCGAGTCGCCGCGCTCGTGGAAGCGGCGGGCCAGCCAGAAGCCGAACACCCCGACGACGGCGACGCACCCGAGCCAGAGGACCGTGCCCGGCATCCCGTCGGGGCCGACGCGCAGCAGGAAGCCGCGCAGGGACTGGTTCGACGTGCCCATGTTCGGCCCGAGCCGGGCGGGGTCCTGCAGCGCCCCGCCCCAGAACGCGAACGACGCCTGCGGGAGCAGCACCCAGGCACCGAGCGTCACCCCCACTGCCGTGCCCACCGCGGTCGCCGCCTCGCGCCAGCGCCGGGTGACGAGGAAGTGCACGACGAAGACGCCCGGCGTCAGCTTCACCGCCATGGCGAGGCCGACGAGCACCCCCCGCGGCACCCGGCGCAGCACCCTGGGCCGCGGCTCGCGCAGGTCCATGAGGCACGCGAGGACGATGAAGGCGTTGACCTGCCCGAACCGGATGCCGTCGCTCACGGGGTGCAGCCACAGCATCGGCGCGGTGAGCAGGGCGAGCGCGAGGGGCACCCACGGGCCGGCGCGGTGGATGAGGCGGTACCCCGCGTACCAGACGATCGCCGTCGTCGCGAGCACCTGCAGGCCGGTCCACAGCCAGCCGGCGGCGCCGAACGGCACGAGCGCGAGCGGGATGGCGAGCAGGGCCGCGAACGGCGGGTAGGTGAACGGGAGCAGCTGCGGGCTCTCCGTGAGCGTGGCGTAGACCGGCCGGCCGGTGAGGATGGAGACGCCCGCCTCCCGGTAGACCTCGACGTCGACCTGCCACTGGTCGAGCGGCCAGAAGACGAGGTAGCGCAGGACGACGGGCGTGGCGGCGAGGGCGACGAGGAGCGCCGCGAGGAGCCAGCGGTGCCGGGGGACGGTGCCGCTCGGTCGGGTGCCCACTCCCCCATTCTGGTGGTGCCGGCGCGCCACCCGGCATCCGGCCGGTGCCCCAGCGACCTGAGAGGATGCTTGGCCGGGGGATTCGGGCCCGCACGCCGCCGACCCGTACCGTGGGGCCGTGTTGCGCAGAGCCCTCGCCGTCACGGTCGCCCTGGCGACCCTCGTCGTGGGTCTCGTCGTCGGCTCGGCGGCCTGGCCGAGCCAGGCGTCGGCGGCGGTGACGACGGCGACGGACGAGCCGGCGGGGGCGGTCGTCGTCGTCGGGACCGGCGGCATCAGCTGGTCCGACGTCGACGAGCAGACGACCCCGAACCTGTGGCTCCTCCTGCGCGACGGCTCCGCCGCGGCCCTGTCGGTGCGCTCGGTGCACTCCAACACCTGCCCGGTCGACGGCTGGCTCGGGCTCTCGTCGGGCAGCCGCGCCGCCGGCCCGCGTCCGGGCGAGGCCCCGAACCCCGTCGACCGGCCGTGCACGCCGCCACCGACCGTCACCGACGGCGTCGTCGCCGCGTGGCCGACGTACGAGGCGGCCGCGGCCGAGACCCGCTTCGACGCGCGGCTCGGCCTGCTCGGGGCCACCGCGGCGGCCGGGGGCCTGTGCGTCAAGGCGGTCGACCCCTACGCGGCGGTCGGGGGCGCCCGCCCCGACGGCCGCGTCGAGCACTACGCCGCGTGGACCTCGGAGCGCATGCTCGAGGACCTCAATGCCTGCCCGGTCACCCTCGTCGACGTCGGCTCGCTGCGCGACCCGGACGACGTCGCCGACGGGGAGTCGGTCACCACGTCGCGCGCCGAGCAGCTGGCCGAGATCGACGCGCGCATCGGGCAGGTCATCGAGGCCGGACCGAACGGCGCCGACTACGTCGTCACGTCGATGTCGGATGCCGGGGTGAGCGAGCGGCTGCGCCTCGTCGTCGCGCGTGGCCCGCACTTCGGTCCGGGCGTGCTCGTGTCCGGCTCGACGAAGCAGACCGGGCTCGCCCAGCTGTCCGACGTCACCGCGACGGTGCTCGCCTCGGTCGGGCTGCCCGTGCCGGATGCCGTGGGCGGCTCGCCGCTCACGAGCGACCCGGCGCCCGACAACTCGGTGCAGCGGGCGCAGGCCCGGCTCACCATGCTCAGCGACTACGACGAGGCGAGCCACGACGTCCACGGGCTCGTCGAGCCGTTCTTCACCGTCTTCGCCTACGGCCAGCTCGTCATCTACCTCCTCGTCCTGCTCGTGTGGAAGGGCCGGCTCGGCACCGACCGCAGCCGGGTCACGGTGCTCTCGCGGGTGCGGGTGCTCTCCGTCGTCGCGGCCTCGGTGCCGGTGTCGACCTTCCTCGCCAACCTGCTGCCGTGGTGGCGCTTCCCGGTCGAGATGCTCTCGGTCGTGCTCGCCGTCGGCCTGTTCGTCGCGGCCATCTCGACGGTGGCGCTGCGCGGCCCGTGGCGGCACTGGGCCCTCGGGCCGATGGCGGTCGTCTCGGCGACGACGATGCTCGTGCTCGCCGTCGACGTCATGACGGGGTCGAGGCTGCAGCTGTCCTCCCTCATGGGGCTGCAGCCGGTCGTCGCCGGCCGGTTCTACGGCATGGGCAACCCCACCTTCGCGCTCTTCGCGACGTCCACCATCCTGCTGTGCACCGCGGTGTCGTCGTGGCTCGTGCTCGCCGGCCGGCGGCGGGCCGCGGCGGTCGCCGTGGGTGTCATCGGCGGCTTCGCGGTCGTCGTCGACGCGATGCCCTTCTGGGGCGCCGACGGCGGCGGGCCGCCCGCGCTCGTGCCGGGCCTGGCCTACCTCGTCCTCGCGGTGCTCGGCCTGCGGCTCACGTGGCAGCGGGCCCTGCTCGTCGCGGCCGGGGTCGTCGGGCTCTTCTTCCTCATCGCCGGGGCCGACTGGCTGCGCGAGCCGGCCTCCCGCAGCCACCTCGGCCGGTTCGTCCAGGCGATCATCGACGGCAACGCCCTCGACATCGTCGTGCGCAAGGCCCAGCAGAACGTCGAGATCCTGCTCGGCAACGCCCCCCTGACCCTCCTCGTGCCGGCGGCACTCCTCTTCGTCATCTACGTCCTCGCCCGGCCGACCTCCTGGGGCTCTCGGGCGATGCAGCGCTCGTACGACCAGGCGCCCACCCTCCGGGCGGGCCTCATCGCCCTCCTCATCACGCTGAGCATCGGCTTCCTCGTCAACGACTCCGGCGTCGCGATCCCGGCGGTCGGGGCCACGCTCGCCGTGCCGCTCATCGTGTCGGTGTCGGTGAGCTACCTGCTCGACGAGGCGCGCGCCACCGCCCAGACCCGCTCCGCGCGCCGGCGGCGATGACGACGACCCAGAGCACGAGGCCCACCCAGGGCACGACACCCCGGCGCACCCCGAGCGTGAGGTCCTCGACGGCCGGAGTCATCCCGAGCACCCGGCCGGGCACGTAGGCCACCGCGAGCGCGACGAGCCGCACGAGGGCGACGACGTCGACGATCCCGGGCCGCACCGCGGGCAGGGCGGCCCACGCGAGCAGGTCGTACCACGGCAGCGAGTACGGGGCGGCGAGCGAGTAGGCGAGCGTGAGGCAGGCGGTGACCCACAGGGCCACCGCGGCGGTCGCCGTCGTCGTCGCAGGTGCGGTCGGGGCGGCGGGGCGGCTGATGCGCAGCAGGCACCAGGCGAGCACGACCGCGAGCACCGCAGCCGAGAGGCTGATGGCGAGCCGGGTCGTGTCCTCGCCGTTGGCGTCGCGGGCCCACTCGAGCACCGGCCGCCACGGCGTGGCGAGCGAGACCGCCTGCCGCGAGCGGACCAGCTGGTCGTAGACGTGCGGGCCGGCCCACGCGTGCAGGGCCACCGCGACGACGGCGAACCCCGCGACGAGCGACCCGACGAGGCGGGCCAACCGCGCGGAGCGGTGCCCGACCACCCACCACGCGGCGACGACCCCCACGCCGACGACGGCATACGTGAACTTCGTCGAGCCGGCGCCCGCGACGAGCCCGCCGCCGAGGGCCGCGCCGACCGGACCCGGCCGCCCCGCGACGACGGCGACCGCCGCGACCGCCAAGGCCGCCGCGACGACGTCGACGTGCGCGCCGAGCACCCCGACGCCGAGCACGAGCGGGTTGAGGGTCCACAGCACGTCGACGCGCCCGTGCACGCCGGGGCCGAGCACCCGCCGGAGCAGCCAGCGCACGATGAGCCAGGCGAGCACGACGACGACCTGCCACACCCAGACGCCCTGCCGCAGCGAGTCGCCCCCGAGGTGGGCGGCCAGGCCGTGCAGGAGCGTGGCGAGGGGGCCGTAGACGCTCGGCTCGGTCGTCCACGGCTCCTCGACCCGGCTCGTCACCGGGTCGGACCCGCCCGCCCACTCGACCGGGGCCTCGACCCACGGGTCGCCGCCCCCGACGAGGATGCGCCCGTAGGCGAGGTAGTTGACGTGGTCGGCCGACCCGAACGGCGCCGTGAGCAGGGCGAGCACGCCGAGGCCGACCGGCACCGCCCACGACCGCAGGGCTGCCACCCGTCCCCGGAGCCCGAGGTACACGGCCACGCCCCCGAGCAGGTAGGCCGTCCACAGCACGGCCGTGACCGCCGCGGGCGACAACGCGACGGGGAGCAGCTGGCCCGGCGCCCAGCCGCGGGGGGCCAGGTCGGGCAGGGCCGCGTTCGGCGCGCCGGCCCCGACGACGAGCAGCAGGGCGACGGACAGACCGACGCACAGCCGGTGGGTCCGGGTCAGCCCCGGTGCCACGGCCGCCAGCCGCGCCGCACGAGCGCGAGCCACACGTCGCGGTACTGCCCGGCCCGGTGCAGCTGGCCCCGCCAGTCCGAGCCGCTCACCCGGTGCTGCAGCTCGCACGGCACCTCGACGACGGTCAGGCCCGCGCGCAGCACGTCGACGGTGAGGGCGGTCTCGACCCCCCAGCCGCGCGCGAGCGGGGTCGCCGACTCGAACGCCCGAGGGCTGAGGCAACGCATGCCCGACAGGGGCTGGACCGCCGTGAAGCCGGTGAGGCGCCGGATGCCGTCGCGGGCGAGGTTGACGACGAGGCCCCGCCCGCCACCGGTCGTGAGCTGCGCCGGCAGGGTGGCGATCGTCATGTCGGCGGTGCCGTCGAGCACGGGGGTCGTGAGCACCCCGAGGTTGGCCGCGGTCTCCTGCAGGTCGCCGTCGACGAAGAGGAGCGCGGCGGCACCCGCCGCGGGACGGACGCGCCCGGCATCCGCCGCGTCGAGCTCGCGCACCCGCCGGACCCCCGTCTCGAGGGCCGCCGCCTTGCCGCGGTTGCGCTCGTGGCGCACGACGTCGGCGCCGGCCTCGCGGGCGACCCGGGCGGTGTCGTCGCTGCTGCCGTCGTCGACGACGACGACCCGGGCCACCCCGGGAAGCGACGCCACCGCGCGCACGGTGGCCGCGATGCGGTCGGCCTCGTCCTTGCAGGGGACGACGGCGGCGACCGTGGCGCCGGGGACGGCCCCGGGGAGGTCACCCATCGCCGGCACCCGCCCCGTCCACCCCGCGGCGGGTGCGCACGTGGTTGCCGGGGCGACCACCTCCGCACTCGGGGCCGGGGCGGGGGGACATCAGCGGAGGGTGACCTGGCGGCTCAGCAGGCCCGCGCGGGCCCGGCGCTCGTCGGCGCCAAGCGGTGCGTCGGACGCGAGGGCGGCCGCGTACCGCTCCCCCCAGGCGGCGAGCTCGTCCTCGTGGTCGCCCGGCTCAAGCCCCGGGTCGAGGTCCCAGACCGGGACGAGCAGGCCGCAGGCGCGGAACGCGCCGAGGAGGCGCGAGTCGCCGCCGAGCCCGTCGTCTCCGGCGGCGTGCAACCGGGACAGCGCGTCGGTGGCGGCGTCCTCGTCGTCGGGGAGCACGAGGCGGATGTGCGCCCGCTCCCCGATGCGTACCCAGTACGCCGACGGCAGCGCCGTCATGGCCGTCGTGGGGACGACCGTCTCGTTCGCCCGCTCGAGCGAGGCCGCGGCATCCCCCTCGAGCTCCTGCCCCTCGACCCAGAAGTCGAAGCCCTCGTGGACGGTGACGTCGAAGGTGGAGTCCGCGGCGAGGACGTCCTGCAGCCGTGGGCTGTCGGCGGTGACCTGCTCGGTCGTGACGACCGGGCTGCCGGGCTCGGCGGCGAGGGCCGCGAGCAGCTGGGCCGCGAGGTCGCGCGACGCGTCACCGCTCGAGTTGCCCGACTGGGTGCCGATGAGCACCGTGCCGTCGGAGCGGTGCAGGCCCGGCCACGCCATCGGCAGCACCGTGGCGACGGTGACCGTGCCGGGCGCACCGTCGGGCACGTGCTCGGGACGGACCGTGACGACGGCGGTCGCCGCGGGGAGGATCTCGCGCAGGGCGACCCAGTCGGTCTCGCCGACGAGCCCCTCGAACGGGCGGCGCACGAAGGGCACCGGGCCGGGGCGCGAGCGGCGGGTGCCGGTGTCGGAGCCACGCTGACGTCGAGATGCCTTGCCCATGCGCGCCACCCTAACGGGGGGTGCACCGGCCCCGTGGCAGCGCTCAGGTGGCGCGGCGGCGGCTCGGGCCGCCGAGGGTGGCCCACACGACGTTGCCGGTGCGGTCCTCGGTGACGCCCCACTCGTGGGCGATCGAGCGCACGATGCGCAGGCCGCGGCCGGAGGACAGCCACACGGTGCGGGGGGCGGGCCGGGGCACGGACTCACCGCCCCCGTCGGTGACCTCGACCTCGACGACGTCGCCGCGGATCTTCCAGCGCACCCGGATCGTGCCGTCGGACAGCGGCCGGGCGTGCCGGACGGCGTTCGTGAGCAGCTCGGAGGCGACGATCTCCGCCTCGTCGACGATCTCCTCGGGCAGGTCGCGGGTCTGCAGGTCGTCGACGACCTCGCGGCGGATCCTGCCGACCGAGGCCGGCTCGTGGGGGGGGCGGACGGTGACGATGACGCTCTCGGCGCCCGGCCCCGGTGACTCGCTCACGAGGAGGCCGGTCTGACCCGTGCGCCGGGTGACGCCGCCCTCGTCCGGTCCGGCCGCGTCGTCGTCGTGGTGCGCGCTCACGGTGACAACCTAACCCGAGCCGTGCACCCGGTGGACGACGTGTCCCGGCCGGTTCGTGATGATGACGTCGACCCCGAGCTCGAGGCACCGGTCGATGTCCCGGTCGGAGTCGACCGTCCAGACGTAGACCTGGTGCCCGCGCCGCTGGAAGGCCCTGACCGCCTTGGGCCGGCGCAGCATCCGCACGTCGAGGCCGACCGCGTGCACCCCCTTGGGCAGGCTCCCGTCCCAGGTCAGCGCCGGCACGCTCGCGTCGACGAGGTAGACGAGGGGCAGCCGCGGCGCGAGCCTCTGGGTGCGCTGCAGGGCCCGGTGCGAGAACGACATCATCCGCACGTGGGGTCGCCCGGGCTGGTCGCCGTCGGTGAGGTCGAACGAGCGCAGCACCTGCACGAGGGTCTTCTCGACGTCGCTGCCGTGCCGGGTCGGGTGCTTGGTCTCGATGAGGGTGACGACCTCCTGGCCGGTGCCGACGAGGGTGTCGAGGAGCCGCCGGAGGGTGAGCAGGTGTCCGCGCTCCGGGTCGGACTCGGGGGACTCGGTGTCGCCGGGGCGGTCGGCGAGCTTCCACGAGGCCCAGTCGAGCTGCTCGAGGCGAGTCAGCTCGAGCGCCGAGACGACACCGGCTCCGTTCGACGTGCGCTCGACCCGGCGGTCGTGGACGCACACGAGGTGGTGGTCGGCGGTGAGCCGCACGTCGCACTCGACCCCGTCGGCCCCGTGGGCGAACGCCTTCGTGTAGGCGCGAAGGGTGTGCTCGGGCTCCTCGTCGCTCGCGCCGCGGTGGGCGATGACGAGGGGATGCCGCGGCACCGGCGCCGCGCGCCCGCGCACCTCCTCGTCGACGACGTCCACGACCCCAACGCTTCCACATCCGGCCGCCCGACGGGCCGCGACTCACACGGCCCGCGGGCCTACCGTTGCACCATCGTGAGCCTGCCGCCCTTCCAGCACCTCGTCGACGAGCACTGGCGCGACGTCGCCCGGCTCGCCCACGCCCTCGCGCCCGGCCACGGCGACGACGTCGCCCAGCAGGCCTGGACCCAGGCGCTCGCGGCCTACCCCCGGCTCACCCACGCGCGGAACCTCCGCTCGTGGCTGCTCACGATCACCCACCGCTGCGCGATGGACCACCACCGCGCGGCCCGCCGCACGACACCGCACGAGGACCCGTCCCTGCTCGCCGAGGCCCCGACGCTGCCCCCGCCCGAGGCGCCCGACGGCGACCTGTGGGCCCGCGTCGGGGCGCTGCCGCAGCGGCAGCGGGACGCCGTCGTGCTCCGTTTCGTCGGCGACCTCGACCACCGCGCGGTCGCGGCCGCGCTCGGCACCTCGCCGGGCATGAGCCGCCGCCTCGTGAGCGACGCCCTCGCCACCCTCCGCCTCGACCTCCGGGACCAGCCATGACCGACCCGTTCGCGACCTTCGACCCTCCGCTCGCCGGCCCGCCGGTGCTCGGCCCGACCGACGTCTCGTACGTCCTCGAGGACACCGAGGTCGGCCGCCTGCTCGTCGCCGTCCGCGACGACGGCAGGGTCGTCACCTGCGCCTACGCCCCGGACCCGGCATCCGAGGACCGCTGGCTGCACCGCATCGCCGCATCGGTCAGCCCGAGGGTGCTGCGCCACCCTGCGTCGACGGACGCCGCCCGCCGCGCCCTCGCCGCCTACCTGTCGGGCGCGGCCCGCTCCGTCGGCGTGCGCCCCGACCTCGCCCTCACGTCGGCGTTCCAGCGCGAGGTGCTCGCCGGGCTGGCGGCGCGCGTCGGGTACGGCGAGCGCACGACGTATGCCGGGCTCGCGGCCGCCGTCGACCACCCCGGGGCGGCGCGGGCGGTCGGCACGGCCCTCGCCGGCAACCCGCTGTGCCTCGTGCTGCCGTGCCACCGGGTCGTGCCCGCGGCGGGCGGGGTCGGGGGGTATGCCGGGGGGCCGGCCGCCAAGGAGCACCTCCTCGCGCTCGAGGCGGCCCACACCGGGCCGGGGCGGCGCTGAGCCGAGGCCCTACCCCTCGGACCCGCACGTCACGCGCCACGCGGATGGTTCTGCGTGGTCCGACCTCGTCGTGCGAGGCGCCCGGTCAGCCGGGAGCGCCGCCGTCGTCCGGGTCCTCGCGCGGCAGGCGGCCCGACCCCGCGTACCCCCCGAGCAGCTCGGCCATCGCGAGGTGCGGCCGCGCCTCGCCGTGCCGGCCGAGGCGCTGCAGGGTGCGGCCGAGGACGAGGTTGGCGTACGCCTCGTCGGGGTCGTCGACGAGCACGGCCCGCACGACCGCCTCGGCGCGGCCGAGCTGGGCCGAGTGGTAGTAGGCCCGGGCGAGGAGCAGGCGCAGCTCGGTCGTCCCGTGCAGCGGTGGCTCGAGCGCGCTCTCGTCGACGAGCACGCTGAGCTCCTCGGCGGCCGCCTGGTACTCGCCGTGCTCGAACAGGCCGCGGGCCCGCTCGTAGCGCTCCGCCATGCTCGTCCCGGTCGTGTTCATGGGCTGCTCAACGCGGCGGCGCGCAGCGCCATTCCGGCCACGGGCACCGCCCCACGGACGCGTCCGCGTGTGAGGTGGTCCGGCGTCGGTGCTTCGGGAGAGGATCGACGCGTCATGAGCCAGGACGAGCGCACCCCACCGACGGCCCGGCGCCGGGTGGCCGACGCAGGCCGCCGGGTCAGCCGCGTCGGCCGGGGCGTCGGGCGCCGCGGCCGCGACGGCATCCGCCTCGTGGGCCGCGGCGGGGCGGCGGCCGGTCGCCGGTTCCGGACCTTCGCCGACGCCGACGGAGCCGCCGACACCGGGCTCGCGAGGCTGACCGAGCTGCACGCGGTCAACGTCGCCGGTGACGCCGCGCTCACGATCTCGCTGGCCGGCACCGTCTTCGCCCTGCCCACCGACGAGGCCCGTAGTCGCGTCGCCCTGTTCCTCGTGCTCACGATGGCGCCGTTCGTGCTCCTGGCCCCGCTCATCGGCCCGCTCCTCGACCGGTTCCGGCACGGGCGCCGGTGGGCACTCGGCACGACGCTCGCGACCCGGGCGTTCCTCGCCTGGGTGCTCGCCTCCGCCGTCGTCGAGGACAGCCCGTGGCTCTTCCCCGCGGCGCTCGGGTGCCTCGTCGCGAGCCGGTCGTACGCCGTCGCGCGCGCCGCCGCCGTGCCGCGCCTCCTCCCCGCCGGGATCTCCCTCGTCACCGCGAACTCGCGGCTCACCATCGCCGGGCTCGTCGGGATGGCGCTCGGCGGGGGTCTCGCCGGTGCGCTGTCGCAGGTCGGGCCCGACTGGTCGCTGCGGTTGGCGTTCGCCGTCTACGTCGCGGCGACGGTGCTCGCCATCCGCCTCCCGGAGCGGGTCGACTCCACCGCCGGCGAGGTCGACCTCGACGGCATCCCGGTGGCCGTGGCGCCGCTGCCGACGCCCGAGGGCGGCGTGCGGCGGCTGCGCACGCTGCCACCGTCGGTGCGCTACACGCTGTGGCTCACGACCGGCGCCCGGCTGCTCTCCGGGTTCCTCACCCTCTTCCTCGCCTTCCTCATGCGCGAGCACCCCATCCCGGGGTGGTCCGGGCCGCTCGTCCTCGCGCTCGTCGCCGGGGCCGCAGGGGTGGGCAACGCCCTCGGGTCGGTCATCGGCAACCGCCGCAGCGCCCCCGACCCCGAGCGCATCGCGACCGCCATCGCCGCCGTCGCCGTGCTCGCGGCCCTCGCCACGTCGGTGCTCTACTCGGTCCCGGCCCTCGTCCTGCTCGGCCTCGCGACCGGGCTGTTCGGGCAGCTCGCGAAGCTGTGTCTCGACGCCCTCATCCAGCGCGACATCGCCGACGACGTACGGGCCCGGGTCTTCTCGTGGTCCGAGACGATCCTCCAGGGCTTCTGGGTGCTCGGCGGGGCGATCGGCATCGCCATCCCCCTCGTGCCGGGGCTCGGCTTCGCCCTCGTCACCGGGCTCGTCCTGCTCATGGGCGCGGTCGCGGCGCGCGCCCGGCGGCTCACGCCGCCCCGACGTCCACGGTGAGGGTGCCCGTGCCGCGCCCCGACAGTGCACCCTCGTGGTGCTCGGGGTAGTCGACGACGCCGTCCCGGCCGACGCTGAACTCGACGACGGTGCGGCGCGCGCCGAGGAGGCGGATCTCGTAGGCCGGACCGGGCGGCATCCGCACGGTGCGCGCGCCGGTGTCGATCGGCTCGTGGCACCCGCCCCACATCGGCAGCAACGGCACCGGACGTCCCGTCGGGCGGAGCAGGACCGGCACGCCGACGACGCGCAGGGTGTGCGTCCCCCGGCCCCGGAGCACGGCGTCCTGGTCGGCGTCGAAGTCGACCTCACCGGCCGGCGTCACGCGGAAGTGCACGTCGCACGGGTGCTGCCGGGACTGCTGGAAGGTGTACTCGCCGGGCTCGAGCCGCACGGGCACGCCGCCGGGCACCGAGCCGTCGACGAAGTGCGGGAGGTGGCCGGGCAGCCAGAACCATGGGTAGGTGAGCTCGCAGGTGTCGATCCGGATCAGGGGCATGGTCGGTCCTCGGGCAGGGCCGCGCCCCGGGGACGGCGCGGCGTCTACTCGTGAGGAGCGACCACTCGCCGCCCTGATACACGGATGCCGTGGCGAGTTCCGGTGGGCACGTCCGCCCCGGCACCCGGGCGTCGGGTTGCATACCCCCTGGGGTATTCAGTACGCTCGTCCGGTCACGATGTCCCCGACCCACGTGAGGTACCCCATGTGCAGCCCCGCCACCTGTCACTCCTGCGGCAAGACGACCTGGGCCGGCTGCGGCATGCACGCCGACATGGTCCTGGCCCGCGTGCCCGTCGAGGCCCGCTGCTCGTGCCACGACGACGCCACCGCGCAGCAGTCCTCGCAGAGCGCCTTCGGCTGGTGACCCCGCCCGTCACGCAGGGCCGCGACGCCTGGCAGGTGCCGGACGTCGCGGCCCTGCGGCCGCTGCGCCCCCGGCGGGCGCGCTGGGCCGACGTGCTCCTGCACCGCCGCCGGCTCGTCGCGGCCGCCGGGCTCTTCCCCCTCGTGCTCTGGGCGGCCCGGACGTCGCTGCCCCCGTCGCTGCCACTCACCCCCGGGTGGTGGGTCGTCCTCTCGGCGGTCGCCCTGCTGTCGGCGCTCGCCCTCGCCACCTACGTGCCCCTCGCGCGCACCGACGACCGCCCCGGCGAGCGCCCCGGCGCGAGCCCGTGCGCCGCGGCGGCCGTCGTCTTCGTCGTGCTCGCCGGCCCGGCCCTCGGCGCGGCCACCGGCTCGCCGCTGAGCGGTGCACCGGCCCTGCTCCTCGCCGCGATGGGCCTGGGACAGCGGCTGCTCGGGGCGCCCGCCTGCGGGCCGGCCGGCCGCTGACGGCCCGGGTCACGGAGGGGATTGGTGGACCTAGGCTGACCCGGTGATGAGCACCCGGGCGGCCAGGCTGCGCGTGCTCGGCCTCGTCCTGAGCCTGCTCATCGCCAGTGCCCTCGTCTGGCTGCTCATCGGCGGTGACCTCGACACGGTGCAGGCGACCGTCGGGTCCGCCGGGGTGTGGGCTCCCCTCGTCTACGTCGTGCTGCACGTGCTGCTCACCCTCGTTCCCGTGTCGAAGAACCTCCTCGCGGGGGTCGCCGGTGTGCTGTTCGGCCTCGCGGGCGGCATCGCCCTGTCCTGGGTGGCCTCGATGGTCAGCGCCGTCGTGGGCTTCGCCCTCGCCCGACGCCTCGGGCGCGAGGCCGTGGCGTCGATGACCGGCCCGCGGATCGACCGCGTCGACGGCATCCTGCGCCGGCAGGGGCTGCTCGCAGTGGTCGTCGCGCGGGTCACCCCGGTGCTCCCGTTCACCGTCGTCAACTACGGGGCGGGGGTCAGTGCCGTCACCTTCCGGGACTTCGTGCTCGGCACGGCCATCGGGATCGTCCCGGGCACGGTCGGCTACGCCGCGCTCGGGGCGTCCGCGGGCCGCGACGCGACGACCTTCGTCGTCGCGGGGGTGTTCGCCGTGCTGCTCTTCGTCGGCTCGCTCCTCCTGGGGTGGCGGGGCGCCCGTCGAGGGTAGAGAACCCGCCGCGCGGGGCGCCCTGCAGCGGCGGGTCCTCTCCTCTCGACGACGTGCTCAGCGAGCTTCCGGCCGCTTTCCACCCACGGGGTGGTTGGCGACGAACAGCCCGCCGGGGTCGACGAGCGCCCGCACGGCCCGCAGCCGGGCCCAGGCGCCGGTGCCGAAGGCCGTGCTGGTGTCGGTGCGCTCCTCGGTGAAGTTCAGCAGCGCCCGTCCGTTCGACCACGGCTCGAGTGCCTCCACGAGTCGGCGTGCGTCCGCGCGACCCTGCGCCGCCATCTGCGGGGTGGCGGCGACGGCGACGAAGAACCCGGCATACGCCCCACGCACGCGGGGCAGGGCGCCCGCCCCGGGGTGGCGGCGCGCGAGCGCGCCACCCAGCTGCCGGAGCTCGGCCGAGAGCAGCGACGACGTCGACCCGGGGCCGACCTCGGCGAGGAAGGCCGCCACCGCCTCCTCCGGCAGGCCCTCGAGCATCGTGGCACCGGCCACCGACGGCGTGGGGCCCTCGGGGTCCATGTGCAGCCTCGTCAGTGAGGCCGAGGGCACCCGGGCGAAGGTGTCCACCTCCGGCTCCAGCGCGCGCAACGGCGCGAGCAGGGGCTCGGCCGCCGTGTCGTCGCAGAGCACCGCCCCGTCGACGACGACGACCTGTCGGCCCCGCAGGACGTCCGGGAGCTCGGGCAGCGGCGGGAAGCTCATGACCCGCAGCGACGTCGTGACCTCGTCGGGCGCGGTGGCCGACCACGCCGCCCAGGTGCGCACCACCTCGCCGGCCCGCTCACGGTCCCAGAGCAGCATCCCGGCGTAGACGTCGGGGATCGGGTAGAGCCGGAACTCCACGGCCGTCACGATCCCGAAGCTGCCGCCCCCGCCACGCAGCGCCCAGAACAGGGTGCGGTGGTGGTGGGCGTCGGCGCGCACGAGCGAGCCGTCCGCCGTGACGAGCTCGACGGCGGTGATGCTGTTCGTCGCGAGCCCGAGCTTGCGGGCGTACCAGCCGAGGCCGCCGCCCAGGGAGTAGCCGACGACCGCGACGTCGGGCGCCGAGCCGTGGAGGGCCGCGAGGCCGTGCGGGGCGGCGGCCTCGACGACGTCCTGCCAGAGGGCGCCGCCCTCGGCGCGGGCGGTCCCGGCGACGGGGTCGACCGTCACGGCGGACATCCCCGACGTGCGGACGAGCACGACGTCGTCGAGCGAGGCGTCGCCGAGCGGGCCGGCTCCGTGGCCGGTGCCCTGCGGGGCCAGCCGGAGGCCGGCGGCGGCGGCAGCCCGCACGAGCTCGCGGACGTCCGCGGCGTCCCGGGGCACGGCCACGGCGGCCGGTCGCTGCTCGACGGCGACGTTCCACGGCATCCGGGCGGCGTCGTACCCGGGGTCGCCGGGGAGGTGGACCGCTCCGCCGCACAGGCCGCGCAGGGCCTGCGCGGGTCGAGGGGTCCGGGTGGGGTCGAGGGTGGTCTCGACGGTCATGGTCGTGTCCTTCGCGTTCTCGGGGGTGCACGGCAGCTCCGTGCGTGGTGTGGTGGTGGTGCGTGAGGCGCGGGCCCGGAGGGCGACGAGCTGCCCGGGGACGGGCAGCTCGTCGACGGCCTCGACGGCCGTGCTCGGCGCCGCCCCGACCTCGTGGAGTCGGTCGGTCAGGGTGTCGAGCACCGCGGACACGGCATCGACATCGGTCGTGCGCACGGTGACGTGGGTGAGCGATGCCGGCGCGAGGCCGGCGCGGGCGAGGGCGGCCTCGAGGTGGACGATCGCGAGGGCGAGCTGGGCCGCGGGGTCGTCGGCGTGCAGGAGGCGGCCCCGGTGGTCCAGGGGGACCTGCTCCGGCAGGTCGCGCTCGGCGGCTGCGGGGCCGTCGGTGGCGGTGGTGGTGGCGGTGGTGGTGGTGGTCGTCATGCCGGAAGCGTCGACCGGGACGACGGCCCGCCACCATCCCTGCCCCGCGGGGACCTTCGCGTCCGCTCTTCTGGGCCGGACCGCATCCCAGAGTTGTGGGATGGCGGCGGGGCGGGTCGCTCCGTCACACTCGCCGTATGCGCCGCGCACTGACCGTCGAGCGCGTGCGACGCGACGTCGAGGTCGTCGCGCGCGCCGGGCTCGACATCGACACCTTCCTCGAGGAGGCGGTCGACTCCCTGTACCGCGCCGTGCCCCACGTCGCGGCCTGCCTCGCCACCGTCGACCCGAGCACGGAGCTGCTGACGGGCACCCGCAAGTACGGCGACCTGCAGGGTCGTGACAGCCACGACCACGAGTGGGGCCTCATCGAGTACGGCACCGTCGAGGCGACGGCGTTCAGCGAGCTGTCCCAGGCCGGCATCGCCGCGGCGGGGGTGCACGCGTACTACGCCGGCGAGTCCGAGCGGTCGCACCGGATGGCCGCCTTCGTCAAGCCGCACTTCGGCTACGGCGACGAGATGCGGGTCATCTTCCGCGACGGCGCCCAGGTCTGGGGCGCGGCCGCGCTGTTCCGCGAGCCGGAGGGCAGGCCGTTCGCGCCGGACGAGCTCGAACTCGTCGGCTCGCTGTCGGCCGTCTTCGCCGCCGGGGTGCGGACCGGGCTGCTCGCCCGGATGGCCACCGGTGCACCACCGCCCCCGTCGACCGGCCCGACCGTGCTCATCGTGGGGCCCGACGACGAGATCACCCAGACGAGCATGGGCGCGGAGCAGCGACTGGCCGAGCTCGAGAGCCCGACCCACAACGCGCGGTGGACCGGCATCATCACCTCGCTCGTCGCCGCCGCACGACGCTACGCGCGGGGCGAGACCACCGTGCCGCCGCGCAGCCGGGTCCGCTCACGCAGCGGCATGTGGCTCGTGCTCCACGCGACGCCGCTGCTCGGGGCCACCGGCGCGAGCGGGGACGTCGTCGTGACGGTCGAGGAGGCCCGCCCGCCGGAGATCGTGCCGCTCGTCGTGGCGGCCTTCGGCCTCACCCAGCGCGAGCGGGACGTCACCCAGCTCGTGCTCCAGGGGGTCGACACGAAGGAGATCGCCGCGACGATGCACGTGTCGACGTACACCGTGCAGGACCACCTCAAGTCGGTCTTCGACAAGGCCGACGTGCGCAGCCGGCGCGAGCTCATCGCCCGGGTCTACTTCGACCAGTACGTGCCCCGGATGGGGTCCGAGCTCGGCCCGTCGGGCTGGTTCACCGCGGTCGAGCCGTCCGAGGGGCCCTGGCCCCCGTCCGGCACCCCGTAGCTCAGTGGGCGGGGGTGGCCGCGATGTCGTCCTTCGGGGCCCGCCACTTGCGGACCTGGGTCACGACGAGCACGACGAGGGCACCGACGACGAGGCCGATGAGCGCGGACGCGAGCGTGTTGACGACCCACCCGAGCGCGCCACCGCCGACGGCCTCCTCGGCGTGGTGGACGAGGTCGTAGAGCCAGGACCACCCCAGGTCGTCCACACCCACGAGCAGGATGTGCCCGCCGACCCACAGCATCGCGACGACGCCGACCGTCGAGAGCCCGGCCAACAGCTTCGGCATGAAGGCGACGAGCCCGCGACCCACGCTGCGCGCCGCGCCCGACCTGCGCCCGGAGAGGTGCAGGCCGATGTCGTCCATCTTGACGATGAGGCCGACGACGCCGTAGACGAGGACCGTGATGCCGATGGCGACGAGCACGAGGATGACGGCGCGCGAGACGAACGGCTCGTCGGCGACCTCGTTGAGCGCGATGACCATGATCTCGGCGGAGAGGATGAAGTCGGTGCGGATCGCGCCGCTCGTCACCGTCCTCTCGTGGTCGGGGTCGCCGACGGCGACCTCCTCGACGGCGTGCTCGTGCCCCGCGACCTTCTCCCAGATCTTCTCGGCGCCCTCGTAGGCGAGGTAGGTGCCGCCGACCATGAGGATCGGGGTGAGCAGCCACGGGAGGAACTGGCTGAGCAGCAGGGCCGCCGGGAGGATGATGAGGAGCTTGTTGCGCAGCGAGCCAAGGGCGATCCGCTTGATGATCGGCAGCTCGCGGTCCGGGGTCAGGCCCTGGACGTAGCGCGGGGTGACGGCCGTGTCGTCGACGACGACGCCCGCGGCCTTGGCGCTGGCCCGTCCGGCCGCGGCGCCGACGTCGTCGATCGACGCGGCCGCCAGCTTGGCGAGCGCCGCGATGTCGTCGAGCAGGGCGACGAGTCCACCAGCCACGGGGCGTGCTCCTCCGGTCGAGTCGAGGCGGCGGCGGCAGGGGCCCGCCGACGCAGGGCCCCACGGTAACGCCGATCGGGGGTTTCCCGGTTGCGGCCCGGGCCGTGTGTGCCACCGCCGCGAGCGGGTAGGGGGGTCTGACCGAGCAACCGAGGGAGGCGACCGATGCGAGCAGTGGTGTGGCACGGCAGGAAGGACGTCCGGGTCGAGGAGGTGCCCGACCCGCGGATCGAGAACCCCGGCGACGCCGTCATCCGGGTGACGAGCACGAACATCTGCGGGTCGGACCTGCACCTCTACGAACCCCTCGGTGCGTTCATGGCACGCGGCGACGTCCTCGGCCACGAGGCCATGGGCGTCGTCGAGGAGGTGGGCGCGGCCGTGACGGCGCTGTCCCCGGGGGACCGCGTCGTCATCCCGTTCCAGGTGTGCTGCGGCACGTGCTGGATGTGCGAGCACGGCCTGCAGAGCCAGTGCGAGACGACGCAGGTGCGCGAGCAGGGCACGGGCGCGGCCCTGTTCGGCTACTCCGAGCTCTACGGCTCCGTGCCCGGCGGGCAGGCGGAGTACCTGCGCGTGCCGCACGCGCAGTACACGCACATCCCGGTGCCCGACGGACCGCCGGACGAGCGCTTCGTCTACCTCTCCGACGTGCTGCCCACCGCGTGGCAGGCCGTCGCCTACGCCGACCCGGAGCCCGAGGGGACCCTGCTCGTGCTCGGCCTGGGCCCCATCGGGGACATGGCCTGCCGCATCGCCCTCGAGCGCGGCGTCCGGCAGGTCGTCGGGGTCGACCTCGTCGACGCCCGGCTCGACCGGGCCCGGTCGCGCGGGGTGCGCACCGTCGACCTGCGCGAGGTCGACGACGTCGCGGCTGCCGTGCGCGACCTCACCGGTGGGCGGGGGGCCGACGCCGTCGTCGACGCCGTCGGCATGGAGGCGCACGGCTCCCCCGTCGTCAAGGCGTCGCACAAGGTCGTGTCCCTGCTGCCCGACGTCATCGCGAAGCCGCTCATGACGACCGTCGGCATCGACCGCCTGGCCGCGCTGTACACCGCGGTGGATGCCGTGCGCCGGGGCGGGACGATCTCGCTCAGTGGCGTCTACGGCGGGATGGCGGACCCGATCCCGATGCTGACCCTGTTCGACAAACAGGTGCAGCTGCGCATGGGGCAGGCGAACGTCAAGCGGTGGGTGCCGGACATCCTGCCCCTGCTCACCGACGCCGACCCGCTCGGGGTCGAGGACTTCGCGACCCACCGGCTGCCCCTCGAGGCGGCACCCGAGGCGTACGCCACGTTCCAGGCCAAGCAGGACGGCATGGTCAAGGTCGTCCTCACGCCGGGCACGCAGCGTCCCGAGCAGGCGGCGGGTGGCGTCGGGCAGGCGTAGCGTGGGTTCGACGCCGCGGGACGGCACGTGGTGGTCGCGGAGCGCTCGGACGGTGGTGGGCGGTATGGCTGACGTCGACGTCCTCCTCCTGCGGCTCGCCCAGGGTGTCGTCCGGGACGTCGAGCGCGGGGTGCCGCTGCCGGTCCGGCTCTGCCGAGCGGCCGTCGACATCCTCGAGTGCGACGGCGCGGCGATGACCCTCGCCTACACCCACCTGGAACGGGTCACACTGTGCGCCACGGACGACACCGCCCTCGCCATCGAGGAGACCCAGGACGTCCTCGGGCAGGGTCCGGGTCACGACGCGTTCAGGACGCGGGCCTACGTCCGCCTCGACCTCATGCCCGAGGACGCCGGGCCGGACCCGCGGTGGCCGCTGCTGAAGTCCGAGGAGCTGTCGGCCCTGGCCCCCGTCGTCGTGCACGCCCTGCCGATGGGCGAGGGGTCGGGCACGATCGGGGTGCTCACCCTCTACCGCCGAGGCCGCGACGCCGACCTCGACATCGCGGCCGGGCTGCTCGTCGCCCAGGTGCTCGCCGCCGCCCTGCTCGCGGACGCGCCCACCCTCGAGCGGGCCGGGTACGGCGAGTGGTCGGACCGGGCCCTCGTGCACCAGGCCACCGGCATGGTCGTCGCACAGCTCGGGCTGCCGGTGGCCGACGCCCTGGCCCTCATCCGGGCCCACGCCTACGCGCACGACCACAGCGTCGGCGAGACGGCCCGCGAGGTCGTCGACCACGAGCTGACCTTCAGCGGCTCACCCGACGAGGACATCGAGTCGACCTGACCCCTCAGCGGCTCTCGGGTCCCGGGTCGGTGCCGCTCAGGACGACCTGCTCGGCCACGACGCGCAGCTTGATGTTCTGGTCCTGAGACGCCTTCTTGAGCCGGTCGAACGCCACGCCGGGTGTCCACCGATGGCGCTCGACGAGGATGCCGACGGCCTGCCCGATCGCCTCGTGGCTCTCGATCGCCAGGCGCAGGTGCTGCTCCCGGTCGGCGAACTCCGACGCGGCCACGACGCGTTCGCAGGCCAGGACGAACGCCCGGAAGAGCAGGTCACCGGCGACGCGCTCGTCGGCGCCGACCGGCCGGGGCTCGTCGAAGCACACGGTCACCTGGGCCCCGGAGCCGTCCGGGTCCACGAACCGGAGGCCGGCGACGGGCTCGTCGGTCGGCTCGCCGTCGGGGAACCCCGCCTCCAGCGGCTGCGGCGCGCCGGCTGCGGGCCCCGCCGCAGTGAACAGCCGCCGCTCCCGGCCGACGTCCACCCGCACCGTCACCTCACCGGCGAACAGGCTCCCGAAGCCCGAGACGGCCGTGGCGACGACGTCGGTGAGGTCCTCCGCCGCGCTCAGCTCGGTCGAGATGCACGCCGCGGCGGACCGCCGCACGCGGGCCTCGTGGTCGCTCGTGACGTCGCGCACGGTCGCGATCGCGAACGACGGCCGCAGGCGCCCCCCGTCGACGACGCTGACCCGCAGCGACACCCACACCGTCCGCCCGTCGACGGTGGCGACCTCGACGTCCCGGGATGCCGTGCCACCCCCCTCGCGGGCGAGGCGGACGACCTCCTCGAGCAGGGCGCAGGCCCCGCCGAGCGCCCGCGCGGTGAGCCCCTCGCCGGGTCCTGCGCCCGGTGCGGCGGAGCCGGCCGGGGATGCCGTGGTGCACCCGAGGAGTCGCGCGAACTCGTCGTTCGCCTCCAGCAGCACTCCGTCGAGGTCGGTGAGGAGGAGCGCCTCGTGGAAGGACCCGAGCATGGCCCGGCGCCACGAGGCGTCCTGCATCCGGGCGCCGGCCCGCTCGAGGTTGCTCGAGACGCGCGCCCGCAGCTCGACGACCGAGAACGGCTTCGTGAGGTAGTCATCGGCGCCCGCGAGCAGGCCCTCACTCGTCGCACCGGCTCCCGAGCGTGCGGAGAGCAGCAGCACCGGGATGCCGGAGAGGTGGGGGTCGGCGCGCAGGCCGCGGACGAGGTCGTAGCCGTCCATGCCCGGCATCATGACGTCGGCGACCACGAGGTCGGGGGCGGAGCGGCGCATGAGCTCCACCGCCTCGGGACCGTCGGCCGCGACCTCCACGTCGTAGTCCTCCCCGAGGACCTCCGCGAGGTACCGCCGCAGGTCGGGGTGGTCCTCGACGACGAGGAGGTGCGCGCGCTCACCGCACCGGTGCTCGGGAACGGGCACCGCCTCGGCATCGGCGGCGGGGTCGCCGAACCAGGCCTCGACGTCACGCAGGACGTCGTGGGCACCGCGTCGGGTCACCGAGGGCGCGCCGGACCGGGTCGCCGTGACCCCCCCGCCGTCGACCGGAAGCCGCACCGTGAAGGCACTGCCCCGGCCGACCCGGCTGCGGACCCGCACCGAGCCCCCCATGAGCTGGCTCAGCTGACGGACCATCGCGAGCCCGACGCCGGCACCGGCGCGGGCCCGCGCGCCCGGCCGCTCGGGCAGCCGCTCGAAGCGCTCGAAGACGCGCTCGAGGTCGCGGTCGGCGATGCCGACCCCCGTGTCGCGCACGGTGAGCTCGACCTCGCCGCCGACGACGTGGAGCTGCACCTCCACCGACCCCCGGGGGGTGTACTTCAGCGCATTGGACAGCAGGTTGACCACGACCCGCTCGTACATCTCCGGGTCGACGAGCGTGGGGGCCCCGAGGTCACCGCACGCGACGACGAGCTGGAGGCCGGCCCCTTCGACCGCCGGGCGGAAGCTCTCGGCGAGGGTGCGGGTCAGGGCCGCCAGGTCGACCGGTGCGGGGTCGGGCTCCATCCGACCCGCCTCGATGCGGCCGAGGTCGAGCAGCTCGTCGACGAGCCGGGTGAGGTGCTGGGTGTGGCGGGCGACGAGGCCGAGGCGGCGGCGCTGGTCCGGTGTGGACGCGTGCGCGAGGGCGTCCTCGAGGGGAGCGGTCATGAGCGTGAGGGGGGTGCGCAGCTCGTGGCTGACGTTCATGAAGAACTCGCTCTTCGCCTCGTCGAGCGCGGTGAGGGCGGCGGCACGGCGGCGCTCGTCGAGCAGCTGGGTCACCGCGGTCAGCGCTCCCGCGACGTGGGTGGCGCACAGCTCAGCGTACGAGTCGAGGGCGTCGTCCCAGGGTCGCTGCACCGACCCCCCGAGCACCATGACGGCGCGGCCGTTCTCGGCCCGCTGCTCCGACGGCTCGGGCACCGGGTAGAGGTGCCAGGACGAGACGAGGGGAGCCGCAGGGTCGGCCTCGGCGGCGACGGTGAGCGGCCGGCCGGTGCTCGCCACCTGGCGCACGAGGTCGGCGAGCCGGGCCCGGGTCCGGTCGGACAGGCACGGCGCACGCTCGGCGAGACCGCGCGCCAGCTCGGCGCGCGGTGCGTGCGGTGCCACGTCGAGGACGAGGGCGACGGGGTGGTCCCCGACGTTGTCGTGGAGGGCCGCCACGGCCCGGGAGAGGGCGTCGGTGCGGCTCTCGCTGCCCGCGAGCCGGGCCATGTCGGCCAGCGTCCGCAGCCGGCGCTCGCCGAGCACGCGGTCGGTGGTCTCGCTGATGACCGAGAACACGCCTTCGACGACCCCGGCATCGTCGACGACGGGGCTGTACGAGAAGGTGAAGTAGCACTCCTCGGGGAAGCCGTTTCGGTCGAGGACGAGCAGCTCGTCGGTCGACCACGTCGCCCCCCGGCCGCTGCGCACCTGCTCGAGCATCGGCTCGATGGTGTCCCAGATCTCGGGCCACACCTCGCGGCCCGGGGCGCCGAACGCGTCGGGGTGCTTGATGCCGAGCATCGGCCGGTAGGCGTCGTTGTAGACGAGGCGGAGGTCGGGCCCCCACCACAGCAGGATGGGGAAGCGTGACGTCAGGCAGATCGAGGCCGCGGTGCGCAGCGTCGTCGACCACGCCTCGGGGGGTCCCAGCCGGTCGGTGGCGAACGCCGCGCACGGCACGAGCGTGCGCAGCTGCGCACCCGTCGCGTCATCGTGAGCGCTCGGTGCTCCGACCCGCGTACCCGCTTCGGCGAGCGCGGCAGCCTGCGGTTCGTGCGTTCCCATCGTTCGACGTGTCTTCCCCGTGCCGGGCCGGCCGTGGTCCCGACCTCCCGGACCTTCGAACTCTCGCACAGTTCCGGGCCCGGGGGCCATCTGGGGCCCCGCGACTTCCTGCCGGGTGGTTCCGCCCCGCGCCACCGGGGTAGGGGACCGTCGTCACCGACGACGGGAGAGATCCGTGCCGCACGTCCACGCCCCGGGTGCGACGCCCCGACGCCCCCGCAGGGTCGTCGTCACGGGTGGAGCGGGCTTCCTCGGCAGCCACCTCTGCACCGCCCTCGTGGGGCACCGGGTGGAGGTCGTCGCCCTCGACGACTTCTCGACGGGCACCCCCGCCAACGTCGCCCACCTGCTCGACGACCCGTGCTTCCGCCTCGTGCGGTGCGACGTCACCGACTTCGTGCACGTCCCCGGACCGGTCGACCTCGTGCTGCACTTCGCCTCCCCGGCCTCACCGGCCGACTACCTGCGCATCCCGGTCCAGACCCTCAAGGTCGGATCCCTCGGCACGTGGCACGCGCTCGGCCTGGCGAAGGACAAGGGCGCCCGCTTCGTCCTCGCCTCGACGTCCGAGGTCTACGGGGACCCCCAGGTGCACCCCCAGCCCGAGCACTACTGGGGGCACGTCAACCCGATCGGCCCCCGCGGGGTCTACGACGAGGGCAAGCGCTTCGGCGAGGCCCTCGCCACGGCCTACCGCGAGCACGAGGGCGTCGACACCGGCATCGTGCGGATCTTCAACACGTACGGCCCCCGGATGCGGCCGCACGACGGGCGGGCCATCCCCACCTTCATCCGCCAGGCGCTGCGGGGCGAGCCGCTCACGGTCGCGGGCGACGGGTCGCAGACGCGCTCGGTGTGCTTCGTCGACGACCTCGTGGCCGGCATCCTCGCCTTCGCCGCGACGACCCACCCCGGCCCCGTCAACCTCGGGAACCCCGACGAGATGACGGTGCGCCGCATCGCGGAGGACGTCGTGCGTGCCACCGGCTCGTCGTCGGTCATCGAGACGGTCGAGCTGCCCGTCGACGACCCCCGGATGCGGCGCCCGGACACGACGCTGGCCGAGCGGCTGCTCGGGTGGCGACCCCGCGTGACGTGGCGCGAGGGGCTCGCCCGGACCGTCGAGTGGTGCCGTCAGGACCTCGCGGCATCCGCCGACGGCGAGGGGGCCTCCCTCGCGGCGGCCGGCCACGGCTGAGCGGCGACGCCGCGACGGCGCAGCACGGCTCGGGCCTCGTCGAGGACCTCGCGGACCGACAGGGCCTGCAACCGGGCGTCGAGCACCGGACCGTGGGGGTTCCCGGGAACCGGGGTCGCCTCGTCACCTCGCCACAGCACCCGGTGCACGTGGGGGTCGATCCGTGGCCCCCACAGCACCGGGGAGACCGGCCCGAACAGGGTGACCGACGGTGTCCCGAACGCCGTCGCGAGGTGGGCGACGCCGGTGTCGGCGCTGAGCACGAGGGCGGCCGTGCCGACGAGCTCGGCGAGGGCCGGGAGGTCGTCACGACCGCAGCGGTCCTCCAGGCCGGCCCCGGCGCCGGCCACGACGGCCGCGCACCGGCCCGCCTCGGGCGGTGTGCCGGTGACGACGACGGGGTGCCCGTCCCCGGCCAGGGCCGCTGCCACGGCCGCCCAGCGCTCGGCCGGCCAGCGGCGGGAGGCCGCCGCTGCGCCGGGGTGGACGACGACGTGCTCCCGGCGCGGGCCCTGCGCCGGCAGACGCAGCTCGTCGACGGACGGGGCCGACCCGGCCGAGCCCACGAGCCGGATCCAGCGGTCGACCTCGTGCTCGCCCGCCGACCACGGCGGACCGTCGACGTGCCCCGCCGCCGGGCACGCGAAGGCCACGAGTCGCGCGGGCTCGAGGCCGAGGAGCGCCCGGTGGCTCTGCGGTCCCCGGCCGTGGAGGTTGACCGCGACGTCGGGCCGGCTCCGTCCGCGCAGCCGCGCCGCGGCCTCCAGCCCGGGGACCTCCGCGACGTCGTCGACGACGTCGAGGTCGCACAGCCAGCGGGCGAGGAGGAGTGGCGCGGCGAGCGTCACCCGGGCGCCCGGCCAGGCGCGGCGCAGCCCGCGCAGGGCCGGGACGCTCGCGAGGAGGTCGCCGAGGCCGAGGGCCCGCAGGGCGAGCACCTCCGTCACGGCCAGGACGGCTCCTGCGACGAGGCGACGACGAGCTCGCGGACCTCGCACCCCCACGGCTGGAGCAGGGCCGTGAGCACCGTCGCGGCCACGTCGTCCGGGTCGTTGAGGGCGGCGTCGGGACCGGGCCGGTACTGCTCCGGGCGCCCGTCGAAGAAGCGGGTCCGCATGCCGCCCGGGACGAGGAGCGTCACCGCCACCTGCCCGGCGAGCTCGGCCGCGAGGGCCCGCGTGAAGCCGACGACACCGAACTTCGAGGCGCAGTAGGCCGTGGCATCGCCGACCGCCCTCAGCCCGAGCGTCGAGGCGACCGTCACGACGCGACCCCGTCGGGTCACGAGGTGCGGCAGGGCGGCGCGGACGACGGCCGCGGTGCCGAACAGGTTGACCCGCACGACGCGCTCCCAGTCCTCGGCCGGGACGCCCCCGAGGGGCCCGCAGGCGTCGGTGCCGGCCGCGGTCACGACGGCATCCGGAGGCCCGGCGACGTCGACGAGCCGCCCGACCGCCGCGGCGGCCGAGGCGGTGTCGGCGAGGTCGGCGACGACGAACGGCACCGAGTCGTCCTCCGGTTGTGCGAGGTCGATGACGGCGGGCCGGCCACCGGCCTTCGCCACGGCACGCACGACCGCGGCCCCGAGACCGCTCGAGCCTCCGGTGACGACGACGGTGCCGAGGGTGGTGGGCTGGACGAGGTGACTGGTCACGACGGGCCTCCGGTGCGGATGGAGTGCAGGACGGCCGTCGTCGACCGTCCGGCGAGGGTGGGCAGGATGACGACGCGACCGCCCCAGGACCGGACGACCGGCGCCTCGGGCAGCTCGGCAGCGGTGTAGTCGCCGCCCTTGACCCACACGTCGGGCCGCAGCCGGCGCAGCGCCGCCCGGGGGTCGTCGTCGTCGAACACGACGACGTCGTCGACGCACGACAGCCCGAGCAGCACCCGGGCCCGGTCGTGGACCGTCTGCACCGGGCGTCCCGGCCCCTTGAGCCGGTGGACGGACGCGTCGGAGTTGAGCATCACGACGAGCCGGTCGCCGAGCGCCCGGGCCTCCTCGAGCAGCTGGACGTGCCCGGCGTGCAGGAGGTCGAAGCAGCCGCCCGTCGCGACGAGCGTGCCGGTGGGCGCCTCGCCGCCGGGCCGGTCGGCGCGGGCCGGCGTCCCGGGCCGCAGCCCCCCGGCACCCCCCGAGGCGACGAAGGCGGTGGCCGCTTCCACGGCGTCCTCGACCGCCTCGAGGGCCGTACTTCCACGGGCGAGCGCGACGGCCGCCGCAGCGGCGAAGCGGTCGCCCGCCCCACAGCTGTCGCCGTCGACGGCGCAGGCGCGCACGAACGACGACCCCCCGCCCGGGGTCGCGACCCACGCACCGCGCTCCCCGCACGTCACCGCGACGGCACGCGCCGACCAGCGGCGCACGAGGTGCTCCGCGAGGAAGTCCCCGTCCGGGCCACGGGCCGCTGCCCGGTGCTGCGCCTCCGCCAGGTTGGGCGTGACGAGGGCACAGCCCGGGACCGGGTCGGCACCGCGTGGATGGGGGTCCCACACGACGGGGCGCACGAGGGCCCGGCCCGCCAGCACGGCGCGCAGCGGCTCGAGGCCGCTCGTCCCCGCCCCGTAGCAGGAGACGAGGACGACGTCGGCGCCCACGACGAGCTCGGCCACGCCGTCGGGCAGGCGCCCCTGCGGCCGCCCGGGACCACCCGTGTCGATCCGGGCGATCGACTGCCCACCGGCCCGCAGCCGGGTCTTGACCCGGGTGGCGCCCTCGTGGGGCAGCGGGACGACGTCGACGCCGGCGCCGTCGAGGAGGCTGCGCAGCTCGACGGCCTCGGCGTCGCCGGAGAGCGGGGTCACGAGCGTCGTCCGGGCGTCGGCGGCGGCGAGGACTGCGGCGAGGCCGGCCCCCCCGGGTCGGGCGCGGGTGCCCTCGACGTCGACGACCGGTGCCGGGGCGTCCGGGCACAGCCTCTCGACCCGGCCGACGACGTCCCGGTCGAGGAGCGTGTCGCCGACGACGACGACGTGCGGGCGCCGGCTCACGACGCCTGCCGGCACACCGGGCCGGCCTCCATGAGCCCCCGCGAGGTCAGCGCACCGTCGAGCGCCGCGCACAGGGCGTGGATCGCGACGAGCTGCACCTCCTGCACGGCGGCCGTGCTCGGGGCGTCGACGACGAGCGCCTCGTCCGCGAGGGCGGCGAGGGGGTTGGGGGCGGGGCCCGTCATCGCCCAGACGTGGAGGCCGAGCTGGCTCCCTCGCTTCGCCGCGTGGAGCACGTTGCTGCTCGACCCGCTCGTGGACAGCAGCACGAGGACGTCGCCGGGACGTCCGTGCGCCTCGACCTGGCGGGCGAAGACCTCGTCGGGGCCGTAGTCGTTGAGGATCGCCGTGAGGCTCGACGTCTCGGCGGACAGCGACAGGCCGGACAGCGGGCGTCGGTCGGTGCACCAGCGACCGACGAGCTCGGCGGTGAGGTGCTGCGCCTCGGCGGCGCTGCCCCCGTTGCCGGCCGCGAGGAGCCTGCCGCCGCCGACGAGGACCGTGGCCAGCCGCTCGCCCCAGGCCCGGAGCAGGGCCGCCTGCCGGCGCAGCGAGGCCAAGGCGGTCTCGAGCTCCCCGGTGTGCTCGTCGACCCAGTCGGGGGCGGCGGCGCCACCCGCGCCCACGCCCCGCGCCACGGCATCGAGGACCTCCTCGGTGCGGCTCGAGACGACCGACCAGTCGAACAGGTCGACGGCCCGGGTCCGGGCGCGCCGCCCCAGCTCGGCCGCGAGGGAGGCGTCGTCGAGGATGCCGCGCACGGCGCCCGCGACGGCGGGCGCGTCGCGGGGCGGCACGAGGCGGCCCGTCACCCCGTCCTCGACGGAGTCGAGCAGGCCTCCCACCGCCGAGCCCACGAGGGGACGGGCGCAGGCGGCGGCCTCGAGCGGGGTGATGCCGAACGGCTCGTACCACGGCACGGCGAGCACGACGTCGGCGGAGCGGTAGATCGCGGGCATCGCCTCGTGGGGGTGCTGGCCGACGAGGAACAGGCGGTCCGAGACCCCGAGCCGGTCCGCGAGGTCGAGGAGGCGGCGGGCCTCCGGGTCGTCGTGCAGTGCACCCGCCGGGGGGCCCCCGACGACGACGAGCTCGACGTCGTCGAGGAGCGCGAGCGCGCGGACGGCGAGGTCGAACCCCTTGCGCTCGACGAGCCGGCCCACGGCCAGCAGCCGGGGCCGTACCGCCGGTGGCACGCCCGGGGGGAGGGCGTCGGACCGGTCCGGGGTGAAGTGGCCCGTGTCGACGCCGCACGGGACGACGTGGACGTGGTCGGTCGGCACGCCGAGGGCCCGCAGCTCGTCGACCTCGTCGCGGCACGTGGCGATGACGGCGTCGGCCTCGCGTGCCACCCGGCGCTCGAGCTCGATGCGCTGCGCGGGGCTCGTGTCGGCCGCTCCCTGGTGCCGCCGCTTGACGCTGCCGAGGGCGTGGAAGGTCTGGACGACGGGCACCCCGCGACGGCGGCCGGCCCGCACGGCCGCGAGACCGGACATCCAGAAGTGGGCGTGGACGACGTCCGGGTCGCCGTGCCGCTCCCAGTGGGCGGCCATCCAGTCGGCGAAGTCGTCCATGAGCGGCAGGAGCTCGTCCTTGGGGACGTGGACGGCCGGTCCCACCGGCACGTGGACGACGACGACGCCCGGGTCGAGCTCCACCCGGTCGGGCAGGCCCGGGTCCTCGCGCCGGGTGTAGACGCTCACGTCGTGCCCGAGGCGGGCCAGCCCCGCGGCCAGCTGCGCGACGTGGACGTTCTGTCCCCCGGCGTCGGCCTCGCCGAGCGCGGCGAGGGGGCTCGCGTGCTCGGACACCATCGCGATCTTCACGGTGTCACCTCCTTGAGGACGCGGTCCCAGTCGAGGAGGAACCGGGTGAGGGAGTGGCGACGCAGGGCGTGGGCCCTGGCCTCGAGACCGCGGGCGCGGGCCTCGTCGGGGTCCGCGAGGAGCCGCCTCGCCATGGCGCGCAGCGCGAGGACGTCGTTCGTGACGAGCCCGGCGGCAGCCGGCACGGCCTCGGGCGCCTCGGTCGTCGACAGGGCGAGCACCGGCATCCCGAGGGTCATCGCCTCGAGGAGCGCCAGGCCGAGGCTCGTCCAGCGGTAGGGGTGGAGGTACGCGCGGTGCCGGGCCATGGCGCGGTGCAGCTGCGCCTGGTCGAGGTCGTGGCACCGGCTGCGGTCGAGGCCGGGGATGCCGCGTTCCTCGGCGAGCGCCCCGAGGCCGTCGGCGGCCATGCCGTAGACCGAGACCGGGACCGTCCTCGCGAGGTCGAGGACGAGGTCGCTCCCCGCGACCCGCCACCGCCGGACCGGCTCGTTGACCGCGACGCACAGTGACGGGTCGGTGCCCTCGTACCGCAGCCCGGGGTCGGGGATGCCGTGCTCGACGACCGTCGTGGGGCGGTCGCCACAGTCCCAGGCCATCGCGTTGAAGTGGGTCACGTGGACGACGGGCACGCCGGCGAGCAGCGGGTCGCGCAGGACGTGGTGCTCGGTCGCGACGGCGTGGCCGGCCGGGGTGTTGTGCTCGAGGTAGACCGCGGGCAGGTCCCGGCCGACCCGGCGCCCGGTCCAGCGCTCGACGAGCGCGGCCTCGTGCGGACGCTGCAGCACGACGACGTCGAGGTGCTCCTCGCGCAGCCGGTCGACCGCGACCTCGCGGGCGGAGGCCGGCCAGTCCCACGTGCGGGCCCGGCCCCTGCCGTCGGGGCCGCGGTCGGGCAGCACCGGGAGGACGTAGTCGTGGCCGCCGCGCACGAAGGACGTGAGGTAGGAGCCGTGGACGTGCCACACGAGGATCCTCACGACGCCCTCCCGACGGCGGCGCCGACGAGGGACCCGACGGCCCGCACGACGTCGTCACCGGTGACGCCCGAGACGCACGGGTGGCCCGCGACGGGGCACTGGCGGGCGCGGGTGGCCCGGCAGGCGGCGCCCTGGTCGCCGAGCACGACGGTCGGGACACCCCACGGGGCCCAGCGCCCGGCCGGGACGACCGGGGCGAAGACGCTCACGACGGGGGTGCCGACCGCCGCGGCGAGGTGCGCCGGGCCGGTGTTGCCGACGACGACGGCGGCGGCGTCGGCGAGCACCCCCGCGAGCTCGGGGAACGTCGTCCGCCCGGTGAGGTCGGTCCCGCCGAGTGGCGTGACCCGCCGCCCGACGTCCTGCTCCCCCGGTCCGCCGGTCACGACGACGTGCCAGCCGGCGGCCGCGAGGGCCTGGGCGTGCTCCGCCGCCCGGTCCGCCCCGATCGCGCGGGCGGGCACCGAGGCCGTGGGGTGCACGACGACGTACCCGGTGCCGAGGTGCCGGCCCCGGGGACGGCGCCACCCGGTGACCCGGAGCGCGCCGTCGTCCCCTGGGACCGGTGCGTAGCCGGCCGCCTCGACGAGGGCGCACATCGCCTCGACCTCGTGGCCCCCGCCCTCGCCGGCGTCGTCCCCCTCGGGCAGGCGGCGGTGGCGCACGTCGAGGAGCGAGCCGGGGGCGCAGTCGCTCGTGCCGACGACGCGCGGCACGCCGGCCCACTTGGCGAGCAGGGCCATCGGCAGCGGGCTCTGGTGGAAGCTCGTGAACACGACGGCCTCGTCGTAGCGGCCGACGCGCAGGCGGTGCAGCAACCCGTCGAGCGCCTCGGGGTCGGCGGGCGCGGGGTCGGCGCCGGCCCACGGCACCTCGGCGACGTGGACCCGGCCGACCCCCGGCAGCAGGGCGGCGGCCGCGGCCCCGGCAGGTGAGACGAGCAGGTCGACCGCTGCCGCGCCCCCCCGGAGGCGGCGCACGGCGGGGCCGGCGAGGAGCACGTCGCCGTCGCTGTCGAGGCGCACGGCGAGCACCCTGCGGTGGGTCGGGTCAGCCACGGCACCACCCGAGGACGAGGTCGACCGCGCGCGGCAGGTCCGGGGCCACGACCGGGGCCGCGGCCACCTCCTCCGCCCGGGTCGTCGCCGTGGGCACGAGCACCGAGCGGGCACCCGCGGCCCGGGCGGCCTCGACGTCCGCGCCGATGTCCCCGACGACGACGCACTCCTCGGCACCGACGCCGAGCGCCGACGCAGCGGCGTGCACGAGCCCGGGCCCGGGCTTGCGGCACGCGCAGCCGTCCTCGGGCACGTGGGGGCACACCTGCCACGTCTGGACCGGTCCGACGGCGCGCTCGACGGCCGCGTTGACGGCATCCACCTGCTCCGGTCGCAGGAGCCCGCGACCCACCCCGGACTGGTTGCTCACGACCCCGAGGCGCAGGCCGGCGGAACGGAGGCGGTCCAGGGCCTCCCGGGCCCCGTCGACCGGCGCGACCGCGTCCGGGTCGCCGTTGTAGGGCACGTCGTGCACGAGCGTGCCGTCCCGGTCGAGCAGGACGGCACGCGGCCGCGGGGGCCACGGGGAGGCCGCGCGGTGGCGCCACCAGCCACGCGCCCGGTGCCACACGGCGACGGGCGGGATGGCCGCGCTCGTCCAGGCCATCGTGGCGACCTCGGCGGCGGTGCGCGGCCCGGGCACGATCCGGCGGCGCGCCAGGTCGCCGACGAGGGCGACGGATGCCGTGGCGCCGGCGAGCGCGAGCCGGCGCAGCACCGCCGACCGTCCGGTCGGGTCGGTCGGGGCGCTCGCCACGGCCGCCGCCGCGGCGGCGACGGTGCTGCCGATCGCCGCGGTCGTCGCGACGTGCCACGGCAGGCGCCCGTGGCCGGTCTCGGCGACCTCCCGCCAGCGCGGGCCGTGGAGCCGGCGCATGAGGGCGTCGTCGGCGTTGCCCCGCTGCACCCGCACGCTGACCGACCGGTCGGCGGTCCGGACCGGGTGGTGCACGACCCGGTCACCGCGCACGAGGAGCCAGCCCGCCCGACGCACCCGCACCGCCAGGTCGGCGTCCTCGCGGTAGGCCCGCGGGAAGCGCTCGTCGAAGCCGTCCACCGCGAGCAGCGCCGCGCGCCGGTAGGCCATGTCGGCGGTCGCCCAGTGGGCGGTCTCGAGGCCTGCGGTCGCGCGCTCCCAGTCGGTGGGGCGTCGCCCGGCGGGTCGGGGGACGTGGATGCGCCCCTGGCTCCCGCCGACCGCGGGGTCGAGCCCCTCGAGGTCGGCGGCGAGCGCCGCGCACCAGCCGTCGGGGAGCACGACGTCGTCGTCGAGGAAGGCGACCCACTCGGCCGTCGTGACCCGCCACCCGAGGTTGCGGGCGGCCGCAGGGCCGTGGCCCCACCCGCGCAGCACGCGGACGGGGACGGGCGTCCGGCCCGGCGGGGGCTCGGGGCGCGGGAGCGGGCCCGCCGTGCCCGGTGGCCGGTCGTCGACGAGGACGACCTCGTCCGGCAGCGGCCCGTCCTGGCGCAGCAGCCCGTCGACGAGCGCGCCCACGGAGGGCCGTCCCACGGTCGGGACGACGACGGCGTACCGCAGGCCGGTGGGCGTCACGGCCGGCCGTCCTGGCCGAACAGGCTCGCGCGGCGCACGAGGTGGGGGCCCATGACGAGGGCGTCCACCGGCGCGGAGCCGAAGAGCTCGAGGGCCTCCCGCGGCTCGTCGACCATGGGCCGCCCCGCGGTGTTCAGGCTCGTGTTGACGACGACGGGGAGCCCGGTGCGGCGTTCGAAGGCCCGCAGGAGTGCGGCCACCCGGGGGTTCGAGTCGTCGTCGACCGTCTGGACGCGCGCTGTGCCGTCGACGTGGACGACGGCGGGGATCCGATCGCGCCATGCGTCGGCGACCCGGTGGACGAAGAGCATGTAGGGGCTCGGCAGCGGCCCCTCGTCGAAGATCTCCGCGGCCCGGTCCGCGAGCACCATCGGCGCCACCGGTCGGAACTGCTCCCGTCCCTTGACCTCGTTGAGGCGCTCGAGGTTCGCCGGGTTGCCGGGGTGCGCGAGGAGCGAGCGGTGGCCGAGGGCGCGCGGCCCGAACTCGCTCCGCCCGTCGAACCAGGCGACGACGCCGTCGGCCGCCAGCACGTCGGCGACCTCGGCGGCGAGGTCGTCCGGGGTGGTGAACGGCACCGCCGCCCGCCGCAGCCGTGCCGCGAGCGCGGTGTCGTCCCAGCCGCGGCCGAGGGCGGCGGTGGTGAAGGGCTCCGGCAGGGTGCCGGCCCGCGCGTGGGCGTGCAGCGCGGCGCCGAGCGCGGTGCCGGCGTCACCGGCGGCGGGCTGCACCCACACGTCCTCGAAGGCCGTCTCCCGCCAGATCCGGCTGTTCGCGACGCAGTTCAGGGCGGTCCCCCCGGCCATGGTGAGCACCCGGTCACCCGTGCGGTCGTGCAGCCACGTCGCGAGCTCGACGAGGACCTCCTCGAGGCGCGCCTGGACCGAGCAGGCGAGGTCGGCGTACACGGGCGGCCAGTCCTCCTCGCCGCCGGCGCGCCTCGGGGCGAAGCGGGTCCAGTCGGGGATCGGCGCTTCGAACCCCCCGTCGGGCGTGGCGCGCACGAGCTCGCGCAGCGCGTCGAGGTGCACCGGCCGGCCGTACGACGCGAGGGCCATGACCTTGAACTCGTCGCTCGAGCGGAGGAACCCCAGGTGGTCGGTGAGCGACTCGTAGAGCAGCCCGAGCGAGTGCGGGAGGGCCTGGGCGGCGAGGACGTCGACCTGCCCGGCCTCGACGTGCCCCGCGAGGTGGCTCGTCGCCTCGCCGCGCCCGTCGAGGACGAGCACGCTCACCGGCCGACCGGGTGCGCCCGAGGGGACGGCGAGCGCGGCCGACGCGGCGTGGGCCACGTGGTGCGGGACGAACTGGACCTGCTCGGCGTCCAGGCCCGGGAGGGCCGTGGCGAGGAAGCCGGGCACCGACTCGGCGTACATGAGCCGCAGCGGGTCCCACGGGTCGTCGAGCCCCATGTCCTCCGCCGGCTTCGCGAGCGCCGGGTCGAAGGAGTAGGCGACGGCGTCGAGGTCGCCCGGCCGCAGCCCGGCCTCCTCGAGGCACCAGCGCATCGCGCCCTCGGGCAGCTCCCAGGCCGCGAACGGCACCGGGCGCTTGCCGTGCTTGCGCCGGGAGAACCGCTCCTCCTCGGCAGCCGCCACGACCCGCCCGTCGACGACGAGCGCGGCCGACGGGTCGTGGAACAGGGCGTTGACTCCCAGGACTCGCATACCGCTGCCCCTACCCGCGAGAACCGCTTCTCACTCACCGGGTGTTTCGGCGCAGCCGCCACGGGGCATGCCCTGTCCATGACGACGACGAGCGACCGACGGCCCCCCGACGGGGTCCACCGCACCGACGTTGCCGCCGGCGAGGTGGCGGATGCCGTCGAGCTGGCCCGGGCGGCCGCGGCCGCGTGGCGGGCCACGGCTGCGAGCCGTCGAGCCGGCCTCCTGCGCGAGGCGGCGGCGGCGGTCCGCGACGTGCACGAGGAGCTGGGCGGCATCCTCTGCCTCACGACGGGCCGCCTCCTGCGCGAGGCCCGGGCGTCGGCCGCGGTGGCCGCGGACCTGCTCGAGGAGGCCGCGGTCACCGGCCTCGCGGGGGGCCGGGCGCTCGCCGGGGACCCGGGTGCCGTCGACCTCGTGCGGCGGGAGCCACGCGGGGTGGTCGCCGCCATCACCCCGTGGAACGACCCGTACCCGGCGGCGGCCGGGCTGATCGCCGCGGCCCTCGTGACCGGGAACACGGTCGTGCACAAGCCGTCCGAGCGCAGCGCGGACCCCGGCCGCCGGTTGACCGAGGTCGTCTCCGCCGTCCTGCCCGAGGGCGTCCTCGTGCACGTCGGCGGCGACGCCGACGCGGGGCGGGCCCTGGCCCGGCACCCGCTCGTCGACCTCGTCGCGCACATCGGCAGCAGCGAGGCGGGAGCCTCGGTGCGCACGGCGTGCGCCGGCAGGGGGGCCGTGAGCATCACCGAGAACGGCGGCAAGGACCCGCTCGTCGTGGATGCCGGTGTCGACCCGCGGTGGGCGGCCCGACAGGTCGCTGTCGGCGCGTTCACCAACGCCGGTCAGCTGTGCACCTCGGTCGAGCGGGTCTACCTCCACGCCGACGTGGCGGACGACGTCGTGCGCGAGCTCGTCCGCCTCGCCCGGGGTTACCGCCTCGGCCACCCCGCGGACGACACGACGACGCTGCCGCCCCTCGTGGACGAGCGAGCCGTCGAGGCCGTTCACGGCCACGTCCGGGACGCCGTCGAGCGCGGCGCCCGGCTGCTCACGGGTGGCGAGCCGGACCCCGTCGTCCCCGCGGGCTACCCCGCGACGGTGCTCGTCGACTGCACCGACGACATGCTCGTCATGACCCGGGAGACCTTCGGCCCGGTGGCCCCGGTCGTCGTCGTCGGCTCGTGGGACGAGGGGCTGGAGCGGGCGGCCGGCGGCGCCTACGGGCTGGCCGCGACCGTGCTGACGACCGACACCCGGCACGCGCTCGAGGCCGCGGAGCGCCTCGACGTCGGCACCGTCAAGGTCAATGCCGTGTTCGGCGGTGCGCCCGGGGGCTCCGCCGACCCGCGAGGGCTGAGCGGACGGGGGGTCGGCTTCGGCCCCGACCTGCTGCGCGAGATGACGGTGCTCAAGACGGTCCACCTCGAGCCCGCCAAGGCGCTGGCCGACGACGAGACCGGGCACCTCGTGGAGTCGATCTCGACGGAGTGAGCCGACCCGCGCACGCGCGCACGGGCGGTCGGGGGTGGCCACGACGACCACCCCCGACCGTCACGGCGGGGTCGTCTGACGACGCGTCGACCGGACCCGGTCGAGGACGGCATCGGCCACCTCGCCGGGTCGCCGCTCGGGCAGCCAGTGCCCCTCGTCGAGCTCGACGAACCGGTACGGACCCCGCACGTGGCGCCGGGTGCGCTCCGCCGCCCGACGTCCGAGGGCCGGGTCGCGCCGGCCCCAGGCGTACGTCGTCGGAACCGTCACGGGGCCGGGGTCCGTGCTCCGCAGGAGCAGCGCGCGGCGGCCTGCCGCGCGGTACCACTCGAGGGGCCCGGTCAGGTCCCCGGGGGACGAGAGGCGGGCCGCGTACCGGACGGCGTCGCGCTCGGGCAGCCCGCCGGCGCGCAGCGCGGCCGGGAGGGTGCGGGACAGCAGCAGCTCCGGGAGCAGCGGCACCTGGACCGCGAGGGTGTACCAGCTCCTCAGCGGCTGGAGCGAGCGGACCATCGCCTCCGCGTACGCGCCGGGGTGCGGCGTCGAGAGCACGGTGGCGCTGGCCAGCCGGTGCGGGTGCCGGGCGGCGAGGTGCCATGCGAGGACGCCGCCCCAGTCGTGGCCGACGACGTGCGCCCGGCCGGCGCCGAGGGCGTCGAGGACGGCGAGCGCGTCACCGACGAGGGTGTCGACGTCGTAGCCGCCTCTCCCCTCGGGGCGTGCCGAGGGGACGTAGCCCCGCTGGTCGGGGGCGAGGGTGCGCAGGCCCGCCTCGTGCAGGTGCGGGACGACGGCGTGCCAGCAGGAGGCGTCCTGGGGGAAGCCGTGGAGGAGCAGGACGACCTCGCCGTCGCGCGGTCCCTCGTCGTGCACCGGGAGGAGCAACCCGTCGTGCGCCACGGGGACGGTCACGGGAGGGCCGCCTCCGCGGGCACCTGGAACGCCGGGTCCCGGCTCCCGACCTTGCGGGCCGTCGTGAGGTGCCCCCCGAGGTAGCCGGAGGCACCCACGACACCCGCCCCGGCGAGCGCGCTCACCGTGCCGAGGCGGTGCCGCCCGCGGCCGCGCGCGAGCAGGGACACCGTGAACAGCCCGGCGGCGAGCCCGTTGAGCGCGGCGTGGGCGGCCCCGACGCGACGCTCGGCCCGGCCGGTACGCGCCCACTCGGCGAGCCCGGTCACCGCGGTGGGGACGACGGCGGCGAGCCCGGCGGCGACGAGGGTGCGGCTGGCCGCGCGGTCGCCGGGACGGCCCCGCAGGTCGAGCAGCACCGCCGACGTCCAGCACCCGAGCGGGAGGTCGGTGAGGAGCGGGTGCAGGGCATGGCCGAGGAGGTCGGCGCGCAGCACGCCGCTCCACCGCGTCCGGTCCAGGGGTTCGGCGACCGCCGCGAGGGCGGCCACGAGGGGGTCGAGGCGGCCGGCATCCTCGAGGCGCCGGACCCCGTCGACGAGGACGGTCGAAGTGTGTGCGCTCACCCCGGCGTCATACCCTCGGGGGCACCGGGTCAAACACCGGGCCGCCGGGTAGGGGTGGGCCGACACCCCCGAGGAGGAGGAGGGCGCTCGTGAGCACGACCTCGTGCGACGCCGTCGTCGTGGGCGCGGGGCCCAACGGGCTCGTCGCCGCCAACGCCCTCGCCGACGCGGGCTGGGACGTCGTGCTCGTCGAGGCCGCCCCCGAGGTGGGCGGGGCGGTGCGCAGTGCCGAGGTCACGGCACCCGGGTTCGTCACGGACCTCTACAGCGCGTTCTACCCCCTGGCCGCGGCGAGCCCGGTGATCCGTGACCTCGACCTCGCACGGCACGGCCTCGTGTGGCGCCGGGCCCCGGACGTCATGGCACACGCCCTCCCCGACGGTCGGGCGGCCGTGCTGCGCGGGGACGCCACGGCGACCGCCGCGGGGCTCGAAACCTGCTCCGCCGGCGACGGGGACGCCTGGCTGCGGATGGTCGGCGACTGGCAGCGCGTGCGCGACCCCCTCCTCGACGCCCTGTTCACCCCCTTCCCCGCGGCCGGCCCGGTGCTGCGGCTGCTGCGCCGCACCGGCGTCTCGGGCGGGCTCGACCTCGCCCGGCTCGCCCTGCTGTCGGTGCGTCGCCTCGGGGAGGAGGAGTTCGGCAGCGAGGAGGCCCGGGTCCTGCTCACCGGGAACGCGATGCACAGCGACGTCTCCCCCGACGGTGCGGGCAGTGCCCTGTTCGGGTGGCTGCTCGTCATGCTCGGGCAGGACGTCGGCTTCCCCGTCCCCGAGGGTGGGGCGGGCCGGCTCGCGGCGGCGCTGCGGGCCCGGGCGGAGGGTCTCGGGGCGGCCGTCCGCTGCGGCGTGGCCGCCACGGCGGTCGAGGTGACGGCCGGCCGGGCGAGCGGGGTGCGCCTCGCCGACGGCTCGCGGGTCACGGCACGCCGTGCGGTGCTCGCCGACGTGGCCGCCCCGACCCTGTACCGCGGCCTCGTCGGACCCCGGCACCTACCCGCACGCCTGCTCGACGAGCTGCTGCGGTTCGAGTGGGACGACGCGACCCTCAAGGTGAACTGGGCACTCGACGCGCCCATCCCGTGGACCGCTCCCGCAGTCGCGACCGCGGGCACCGTGCACCTCGGCAGCGACGACGACGGACTCGTCGACGTCGCCGCCGACCTCACGGTGGGGCGGATGCCGGAGCACCCGTTCGTCCTCCTCGGCCAGATGACGACGAGCGACCCCACCCGCTCCCCCGCCGGCACCGAGTCGGCGTGGGCCTACACCCACCTGCCCCGGCACCTCGCCCAGGACGCCGACGCGGTCGACGCCCAGGCCGAGCGGGTCGAGCGGGAGGTCGAGCGGGTGGCGCCCGGCTTCCTCGCGCTGCGCCGGGGGCGCCACGTGCAGCGCCCGGCGTCCCTCGAGGCCGCCGACGCCAACCTCGACCGGGGCGCGGTCAACGCCGGGACCTCCGCGCTGCACCAACAGCTCGTCTTCCGCCCGACGAAGGGCCTCGGTCGTCCCGAGACCCCGCTCCCCGGGCTGTTCCTCGCCGGCGCCTCGGCCCACCCCGGCGGTGGGGTCCACGGGGCGTGCGGCTGGAACGCCGCCGTGGCCGCGCTCGGCCAGCACGGGGGCCTCGGGTTCGTCCGCCGTGCCCTCGTGCGCACGGCGTGGTCGCGGGTGCTGCGCGAGCCCTGACCTCGGGCCGCGCTCAGGCCTCGCCGCGCAGCGCCTCGCGGTGCCGCCCCTCGGCGATGAGGGCGAGCCGCATGAGGGCCTCGCGGTTGCGCGGCAGGATCATCGCCTGCCGGGCGGGCCCGGGCACGAGCCGGCCCGGGCCGGCCGAGGCGTCCTCGGCGATGGAGACGGTGCAGCTCCGTGGCCCGTCGGGCACGACCTCGATCTCGACCCGGGCCTCCCCGATCGGCCAGCCGCGGGCGGTGAGGACGAGGTGGTGCGGCGCCTCCGCGTGCTCACTGCGCGTGCTGTCCGAGATGAGCGCCGGCCACAGCCCGACGCTGTGGTGCAGGCGGGTCCCGGGCGCGGGCCAGCCCTCGTCGACGGCACGCACCCGCGAGGCGCCGACGACCCACGTCGCGTACTGCCAGCCGTCGGCGAGTACGGCCCACACGGCCTCGGCGGGTGCGGCGACGGCGCGCGAGACGCGGGGACGGTCCAGGGTGTGGTCGTCGGTCATCGTGGTCTCCTCGAGCTGCTCGGACGGGGGTGGTGGTGGGTGCTGGGGCCCGTGGACGTTACCGGCCGTGGCGCGAAGACCCTCCCACGGCCCGAGGCCGGCGGTGCGCATGAGCGGCGTCACGAGGGTGTCGTACAGGGCGGGCACGAGCCGGAAGCCCGCGACGACGACGTGGTTCGCGGGTCCCACGTGCGTCAGGCGCCGCGGGCGGCGCAGCACGGACTCGATCCGGTGCGCCACGGCATCCGGGGAGAGCACCGGTGGGGGTGGTGCGCCGTGCCGGCCGAGGACGGTGGCGGCCTGGCGGTAGACCGGGGTGTCGATCCCGCCGGGCGACACGAGCGAGACCGCCACCCCCTCCCGGTGGCGGGTCTCGATCTGCAGGGTGCGCACGAGGCCGTGCACCGCCCACTTGGACAGCACGTACCCGCTCATGTAGGGCGTGGCCACCTCGCCGAGCAGCGAGCCCACGACGACGAGGTGCCCGCCCCCGGTGTGGCGGAAGGCCGCCAGGCTCGCCCGGGCCACCGAGACGGTCCCGAGCACGTCGGTCGCCACGACCTCGCGCATGACGTCCTCGGGCACCTCCTCGAACAGCCCGTACGCGACGACCGCGGCCGCGTGGACGACCGCGAGGCCCGGCCCGTGCTCGTCCGCCGCCGCGTCGACGGCCCGGCGGACGGCCTCGTCGTCCCGCACGTCGAGGACGACGACGGATGCCGTCGCACCGGCCGCGCGGCACGCCGCCGCGACCTCCTCGAGCGGCTGCGGGTCCCGGCCGGTGAGGACGACGGGCAGGCCCCGTGCGGCGAGCCGGAGGGCCGTGGCGCGCCCGATGCCGCTCGAGGCCCCGGTGAGCAGGACCCCGGTCGTCGCGGTCGGGGCGCGGGACACGGTCGACCTCCTCGGGGGTGCACGGCGGGATACCGGTTCGGTGCCGGTCGGTGTGCCGGTTCGGTACCGGTCTCGGCCCACCCGCCGTGCGCGTGGCCGAAACCGGGGGGCGCCGCGGAGGGGTCCTGCACCGCGCGGGCGCAGGACCCCTCCGGCTCAGGCGAGCGAGCCGGCCGGCCCGCCCCCGGTGCCGGACCCGGCGCCCGCCTGGTCCTTGACGTCCTGCGCCCGCGACGACCCCTCGTCCCGGACGGCGGACATCCCCTCCTGTGCCGTCTCCCGCACGGACTGCACGGCCTGCTGCGCGGGCTCCTTGAGGTGCTCCGCGGCATCCTGCGCCACCGCGCGGGCCTCGTCGAGCACGGGCTGGGCCTGCTCCTTGGCGGCGCCGGCCAGCTCGCGCTCGGTGCGGCTCGCAGGGAGCAGCGAGCCGACGAGCCAGCCCGCCGCGAGCGCGACCGCCCCGGCCGCCAGCGGGTTGCCCTGCGCCTGGCGGCGAGCCGCCTGCGGTGCCTGGCGGACCGTGTCGGCCGCGCCGTGCACCTGCTCGGCGCCGGCGTCGGCGAGGTCGTGGGTCGAGCCCATGACGGTGTCCTTGAGCCGGCTCGCCCGGGTCGTCGCCCGGTCGACGGAGCGCCGGGCCACGCTGCTCGGGCGCACGCTCTCGGTGAGGACGTCGACGTCCTCGCTGAGCCGCCCACGGGTGCGGTCGATCTCGCGGCGGATGGCCTGGGGGTCGTTCTCGGTCGTCGTCATCGTGTCTCGTGTCCTCTCAGTGCGTCAGGGATGTCCTTGGCCGTGTCGACGGTGCGCGGGGCGACGGGGGTCATCCGGCGCAGCCGGTTCCGGCCGGTGGCGGCGAGCACGCCCGCCACGGCGGCCCACAGGAGGCCGACGACGAGCGCCGACCAGCCGAGGCCGATGAGGTCCCCCAGCGCCCACCACAGGGCGAGGGAGAGGAAGACGAGCGCGAGCTGGCCCGCGACGGCCGCGCCGCCGAGCCTGGCGCCGCCCGCCTTCGCGTGGTCGACGCTCTCCCGCAGCTCGGCCTTCGCGAGCGCGACCTCCTGCCGGAGCAGGGTGCTCAGGTCGGTCGTGATGTCGCCGAGAACCTCGCCGACCGACCTCAGGGACGGGTCGGGAAGGTCCGTGCGGGTCTCCTGCTCGGTCATCGCTCGCCCCGGGGGACGCCGCGGTCGTCCACCGGAGCCTCGAGGACGCCCTCCCTGCTGATCGGCGTCGGCGTGCCGTCCGGCATCATCGGCTGGGTCGTGCGGTGGACCCCGGGCAGGCCCTCGGCGGGCACCGTCGCCCCGCTCGTCGACGGGGAGCTCCCGGTGGAGCCCGAACCGGTCGACTCGTCCCGCGCCTCGTCGACGAGGCCGCGGCTGAGCCGGCCGGCGACGACGCCGACGCCCGCTGCGATCGCCAGGAAGGCGCCGGGCCGCCGCCGGGCGAAGGACCGGGCCTCCTCGAGCAGGCTGCCGGGGTCGCGGGCGTCGAGCCAGCTCGCCGCGTCACCGGCTCGGCGGGCCACGTCGTCGACGAGCCCGACCGCCGCCCCGTCCCCGTCGGCCGAGCGGGCCATCTGGCCCAGCTGGTCGGCCAGCTCGCGCAGCCCGCTCGCCGCCCGGGCCTGCTGGGTGGCCGCCTGGTCGGTGAGGTCCGCGCGGGTCTGCCCCCACAGCTGCCGCACCTGGTCCTTGGCCTCGTGCGTGACCCGCTGCGCCTCGGTGGCCGCGGTGGCGGCGACGTCCTTCGTGGCGTCCTTGGCCTCGTGTCCCACGCTGCCGGCCCGCTCGGCGGGCGACGGCGGGGCGTTCATCTCAGTGGTGTGCATCCCCATGGTGCTCCGTCCTCTCTGAGCTGCCGTCGCTTGGTCGACGGCGTGCCGAGGGGTCTACCCGCTGCCGCGCGCGGCAAACCCGAACCGCCCCGGTGGCGTGCGGCGGGCCCGGTCGGGTAGGAGGTGTGTCGGACCGGCGGCACCTGCCGGCCACGCCGGGATGCCCGGCGCAGCCCCGACGAGAGGAGCAGCAGATGACCGACCGCCCCGAGCAGGTTCCCGCCCAGCAGCAGCAGTGGCCCGGCAGTGATGCCGACCTCACGCCGCCCGCCGACCACGGTGCCTCCTCGTGGACCGGGCGCGACCGCCTCACGCGCAAGCGGGCCGTCGTCACCGGCGGCGACTCCGGCATCGGCCGGGCCGTCGCGGTGACCTTCGCCAAGGAGGGCGCCGACGTGCTCGTCGCCCACCTGCCCGAGGAGGAGGCCGATGCGCGGGTGACGGCCGAGCTCGTGCGGGCCGAGGGCCGCCGCGCCGTGCTGCACCCCGCGGACCTGCGCACCGCCGACGCGGCGCGGGAGCTGGCGGCCCGGGCGGTCGACGAGCTCGGGGGGGTCGACGTGCTCGTGTGCAACGCCGCGTTCCAGATGACCCACCAGGCGCTCGCGGAGTTCCCCCCCGAGCAGCTCGAGCGCACGTTCGCGACGAACGTCCTCGGCACGTTCTGGCTCATCCAGGCGCTCGCCCCGCAGCTCGAGGACGGCGGGTCCGTGCTCGTCACGACCTCGGTCCAGGCCTACTCCCCGTCCGACCACCTGCTCGACTACGCGGCGACGAAGGCGGCGCTGAACAACCTCGTCGTCAACCTCGCGCAGGAGCTCGGGCCGAAGGGCGTCCGGGTCAACGCCGTGGCCCCCGGGCCGATCTGGACGCCGCTCATCCCCGCCACGATGGAGCCGGAGAAGGTCGACGGCTTCGGCTCGGACACCCCGCTCGGCCGGCCCGGCCAGCCGGTCGAGGTGGCCGCCGCCTTCGTCTTCCTCGCCTCGGACGAGGCGAGCTACGTCTCGGGATCCGTCCTCGGCGTCACCGGCGGCAAGCCGGTCTTCTGACCGGGTGGCCGCCCCCGGTCGGGGCCGGCGAGCCCGGGCCAGCCGCCTCGGGCCGGACGGGAAGTCGTCGGTCCGCAAACCCCCGTCCCGGTCCGCACCCCGTTAGTTTCGGAGATCCGGGCGGGGATCCGACCAGCCGTCCTCCCCGGGTTCACGTGGTCCAGCAGTGGCGCCATCCTCACCTCCCGAAGGACGAGACCATGGCCCACACCGCTCTGTCCCCGACGACCGACGCGGACGTCGCGCTCGACGCCGACCTGCGCGTCGACGAGCTGGCCCGCGAGCTGCGCGCGACCGAGGACCCCCAGCGCTGCCGCGACCTGCGCGACGAGATCGTCGAGCTCATGCTCCCGCTCGCGGACGCGATCGCGATGCGGTACGCCGGGCGCGGCATCGAGAGCGAGGACCTCGTCCAGGTGGCCCGCACCGCGCTCGTCAAGGCGGCCATCCGGTACCGGCCGGGGGCGGGCCCCGGCTTCTCCGCCTTCGCCTCCCCGACCATCTCCGGTGAGGTCAAGCGCTGGTTCCGCGACCAGGGGTGGTCGGTGCGCCCACCGCGGCGCATCCAGGAGCTGCGCACCCGCCTCGTCGCCGAGGAGGAGCGGTTGCGCCACGACCTGGGGCGCAACCCGCACGACGGCGAGCTCGCCGCCGGCCTCGAGGTGCCGGTCCGGGACGTCGTCGAGGCGCGCGGCTGCTCGGCCGGCTACCACGCAGTGTCGCTCGACGCGCCGACGCCGACCGGGTCCAGCCTCGCCGACCACCTCCTCGTGAGCCCGTGCCACACCGCCGACCTCGACACCCGGGACGCCCTGCGTCGCGCGCTCGCCGAGCTCGGCGAACGGCAGCGACTCGTCCTCTTCCTGCGGTTCGTCGAGGAGCTCACCCAGCGCGAGATCGGGGAGCGGATCGGGGTCAGCCAGATGCAGGTGTCCCGGATCCTGCGCGGGGTCCTCGAACGCCTGCGCCTCGAGCTCGCGGAGCACCCGCTCGCCGTGGCGGAGCCCGCCGCCTGACACCCCGCCCCGTCGGGCGTGTTCCCGGCCGGGCGCGGTAGCGTCCGCGCCATGCGTGTCGTTCTCCGCATCGTCGCGGTGCTCCTCGTCCTCGTCGTGGCCGCCGCCGTGGCCGGCTACTTCTACGCGAGACCGTTGCTCGCGACCGGGACGGGGTACGCCGCGCACAACTCGTGCGCCGTGACGCTCGTCGCGGGCCGCGAGAACCCCGACGACGACCTGCCCGCCAACCCGCTCGTGCCGTTCCTCACCGGCTACGTCAACGAGGCGGGGCGCTCGAGCACCTCGCAGATCCTGTTCACCCTGTCGACGCAGAAGGCGTGGTACACCCGCGGGTTCGGCTGCACCGTCGCGAAGGAGCGGCCCGTCCTCACCGAGGAGGCGACGAAGGTCGTCGCGGACGCCAACCCGTTGTCCACGGCCGAGGGCCCGCCTGCGAACCCGGAGGTCGAGGCCGCGATCGGGCGGGCCTTCGGTGACGACCTGCCGACCGAGCGGTCCGACGAGCTGGGCACCCGGGGCGTCGTCGTGCTCCGCGGCGGCCAGCTCGTCGGCGAGCGCTACGCCTCCGGCTTCGACCGCGACACCCCGCAGCTCGGCTGGTCGATGAGCAAGAGCGTCACGAACCTGCTCGTCGGGCGGCTCGTGCACCAGGGCCGGCTCGCGGTCGACGACACCGAGCTCGTGCCGGGGTGGACCGACGAGCGGCGCACGATCAGCGTCGACCAGCTGCTGCGGATGACGAGCGGCCTGAAGTGGGACGAGACCTACAGCCTCGGCACGCCGATCACCCGGATGCTCTACGCCGAGCCGGACATGGCCGCCTACGCGGCGAGCCAGCCGCTCGCCCACCAGCCGGGGTCCTACCAGCAGTACTCGAGCGGCTCGACGAACGTGCTGTGCGGGGTCCTCACCGGGCTCGCCGACCTCCCGGCATCCGACCTGCCCCGGCAACAGCTGTTCGCCCCCCTCGGGCTGACCTCGGCGACGTGGGAGGTCGACGCCGTCGGTACCCCGGTCTGCAGCTCCTACCTGTGGGCGACGCCGCGCGACTGGGCCACGATCGGGCAGTTCGCCCTCCAGGACGGGGTGTGGGCCGGCGAGCGCCTCGTGCCCGAGAGCTGGATGCAGCAGTCGACGACCGCGACCCAGGTCAACGAGAGCGAGGAGAAGGGCTACGCCTCGGGGTGGTGGGTCAACCGCCAGACCGACGGCACCCTCGTCGACCCCGCGCTGCCCGAGGACGCCTACTGGGCCAGCGGTCACGACGGGCAGCGGCTCTACGTCGTGCCCTCGGCGGACCTCGTCGTCGTGCGGCTCGGGTTCAGCCCCGAGGTCGAGCCCGAGCAGCTGCGCACGAACGAGCTCGTCGCCGAGCTCGTCGCCCTCGCCCCCGCGGAGGGCTGACGACGGACCCGGCGGCGCCGGGGAGCGGACGGGTCAGATCGAGGCGGTCACGGTGACGCGAGTGGCGTCGGCGACGTCACCGAACAGCGGCACGCACGAGACGTCGACGCTCGCGCCGGCCTCCCCCGCCGGGGCGGTGCACACCGTGTCGACCGAGTCACCGCCGTCCGGGGTCACCGACAGCGTGAAGAGCACCGGGAACCCCTCGGCGTCGCGCAGGATGGCCGTCATCCCGGTGATGTTGACGACGGGGATGCCGCCACCCTGCTGCTCGAGCGACCAGCCGTCGGCGATGGTCGCTCGCGGCAGCTCGAACCCGTCGCCGACGGCCAGGTCGATGCGCTCGCCGAGGCCCTCGGTGGGGATCTCGGAGGGCAGCGTCGTGGGCAGGTCGCTCGGCAGCTCGGTCGGCAGGATCGTGGGGAAGGTCTCGCTCACCTCGTCGACGGTGCGCGCGAAGAGGAAGAACCCCGCGGCGACGACGAGCCCGGTGAGCACGACGATGACGACGGCGGCGATGAGGCAGCCCTTGAGCAGGCCGTTGCCACCCTGCGTCGGCGGCGGGTACTGCTGGCCGCCGGGGGCACCGTAGCCGGTCTGCGGGTACCCGCCGGGGGCACCGGGGCCGCCCTGGGGGTACCCGCCGGGGGTTCCGTAGCCGCTCGGCGGGTAGCCGGTCGGCGGGTAGCCGGCCGGCGGGTAGCCGGCCGGCGGGTACGGGTCCGCCTGCGGGGCCGGGGCGGCTCCAGCGGTCGCGGCGCTCGTCGCCGCCGGGTCGGGGCGCGGCAGGGCCTGCGTGCTCGAGACGTCGAGCGCCTGGGTCTCGTCGGCCGGGCCGGCCCACGAGGGCAGGGGCGGCGGGGCCGTCGGGTCGCTCGGCAGGGGCTCGCGGAACTCCTCGGTCCACTGGCTGCCGTCCCAGTAGCGCTCGCGCCCGTCCGGTTGCAGGTGCCATCCCGCTGGTGCCGACATCTGGCCCTCCTCCGTGGTCCCTGGGGGGCAGCGTAGCCCGGGCCGGCCGGGTCGTTCAGCGGGCCCCGAGGGCCGCGGCGATGCGCTCGCCCTGCTCGACGGTCCACCCCGGCGGCTCGGTGACCGCCGCCCACCCCTCGAGGTTGGCCCGGGCGGTGTACATGTGGCCGTAGCCGTCGGGGACGTCGCCCGCGCCGGGCATGTCGAGCAGCACCTGCCACATCGTGACGAGGGGGACCCACCCCATCGTCTCCACGACGTCGGGGCCACGCTGCCCGTCGTCGAGCCACTCCGGGCGATCGAAGGCGAGGTCGCTCGAGAAGAAGACGACGGGGTCGGACGCGTGCTGGAGGTAGACGAGCCGGGTCGGCCCCCACGCGGCGGTGCCGCGCTCGAGCCCCCCGTGCTCGTCGGAGAAGCGCACCGTGCGTCCCTCCTCGTAGACCGGCAGGGATGCCGGGGAGCCGGCGTCGCGGTCCGTCCCGAGCCGGGCGTGGAGGTCGTTGAGGAAGGTCGGCCCGACCATGAGCGCCCCGTCGACGGGCTCGTTGACGATGTTGACCGAGGTGAGCACGCTCTCGACGCCCATCGTGCCGAGCGAGAGCCCGTAGAGGTACAGGGCCGGTCGCTCCGCCTCCGGGAGCGTCGCCCAGTGGGACCGGACGGTCTCGAAGACGGTGCGGGAGGTGTCGACGACGGCCTCCTGGTCGCCGAGCAGCGAGATCCAGCTCGGCAGGTAGGAGTACTGCACGCCGGCGATGGCGGTGTCACCGTTCCAGAGGTACTCGAGCGGGTCGGTGGCCCGGTGGTCGAGCAGCCCCATGCCGGTCGTCGTCGCGACGACGAGCACCTTTCGGTCGAAGGCCCCGGTGCGCTTGAGCTCCTCGAGCACGAGGTCGGCGCGGGCCTGCACCGTGTCGGCGCTGTGCAGGCCGGCGAAGACGCGGATCGGCTGCTTGGCGCCGGGGCCGTTGACCGCCTCGAGCCGCTCGACGGTGGGCCCGCCGCGCACGAAGAGGCGGCCGTAGTAGCCGAGGTCCTCCCACGACGTGAGGGACTGGGGCGAGCCGGACCGCTCGGGCGCGGTCGGCCGGTCCGTGCTGTGCGAACCCGTGGTGTCCCGCGGTGCGAAGAACGCGTTCGCCCCCGCGAAGAACCCGTTGACGATGACGCCGGACCACAGGCCCCACAGCAACGTGACGACGAGGCCGACCCCGAGGACGACCGACAGCCGGCGCGGCAGCCGACGGGCCAGGCGGGACACGGTGAGGTGGCCGAGGAGGCGCACGGCCCGGGCGAGCACGAGCAGCAGCGTCGCGACCGAGAAGGTCACGACGAGCACGACCGGCCAGATGAGCGGCGACGTCGGCTCCATGCCGAACAGGGCCCGGATGTCGTTCTGCCAGCCGACGAGCTTCCACGCGTTGAACAGCACGGCCACGAGCCCGAGGCCGACGAGCACGACGAGCGAGGCGGTGCGCCACCGCCCGCGCAGCCCGGGGATGCCGAGGTAGCGCCACACCGCGTGCGCCCCGGCGCCCAGGCCGTAGCCGACGACGACCGTCACCCCCGAGACGACACCCTGCAGCCACGCCGCGCGGGGCAGCAGCGACGGCACGAGCGAGGCGGCGAAGGCCCACGTCGCGGCGGTCAGCCCGACACCGGACAGCACCCGGTCGAGCACGCTCTCGGGGCGGCCCAGCACGGGCACCCACGGGCTCTCGCGCGCGCGGACGGCCGCCTGCTCGACGAACGCGACGGTCACGGTGGGTCCTCGGGGGTGTGGAGACGGGCGCTCCCAGCGTAGGCGTGCGCCGGGTGCCTCGCGGACGGGTTCCGCGGATGCCGCGGGCGCGCCACGGGTGAGAGGGTGGGCGCAGGAGGTGGTCCCGTGACCGACGAGGACGAGGTCGTCGTGACCCGCAACGAGGACGAGACCCGGTGGGAGGCCCACGTCGGCGGGGTGCTCGCCGGGTTCGCCGCGTACCGGCCGGGCGAGCGGGTGGTCGTGTTCACCCACACCGAGGTCGACCCGGCGTTCAAGGGTCGCGGGGTGGGCGACGCCCTCGCGCGCCACGCGCTCGACGAGGTCGCCGCCGAGGGCACCCGTCGGGTGCGTCCTGCCTGCCCGTTCATCCGCGCGTGGATCGACCGCCACCCCGACTACGCCGCACTCGTGCAGGGTGCGACGACGGCGGCGGCCCCCGCCCCCGACCGCCCGGAACCGTGACCCGCGACGGCATCCGGCTGCTCCTCATGAGCGACACGCACGTCCCCACCCGGACGCGCGACCTGCCCCCGCAGCTGTGGGACGAGGTCGCCCGGGCCGACCTCGTCGTGCACGCCGGCGACTGGACCCAGCTCGCCCTGCTCGACCGGCTCGCCGAGCGCAGCCGCTCCCTGCTCGGGTGCTGGGGCAACAACGACGGCCCCGACGTGCGGGCCCGCCTGCCGGAGGTCGCCCGCGCGGACGTCGAGGGCGTGCGCGTGGCCGTCGTCCACGAGACCGGGCCCCGGCAGCGCCGCGAGGAGCGCATGCGCGTCGCCCACCCGGACGCCGACCTCCTCGTCTTCGGGCACAGCCACATCCCGTGGGACACCGCGCACGCCGGGTTGCGGCTGCTCAACCCGGGGTCACCGACCGACCGACGCCGCCAGCCGCACTGCACCTACGTCACCGCGCGGCTGGCCGACGGGGCCGTCGAGGACGTCGTGCTGCACCGCCTCCCGGCGAGGCCCGGGGCCGGGGCGTCCGTGAAGGGCAGGTAGGGCCGGTCAGCGCTCCTCCCAGTGGAAGCGCACCTCCTGCCCCGGCTGGAGCTGCGCCGCCCGGTCGACGTGCGCCGTGCGGACGACGCCGATGACCGGGTAGCCGCCGGTCACCGGGTGGTCGTTGAGGAAGAGCACGGGCTGCCCGTTGGGAGGCACCTGGATCGCGCCGCGCACCATCCCCTCGCTCGGCAGCTCGGCGTCCCGGACATCGGGGTGCCGCTCGAGCGCCTCGCCCTCGAGCCGGATCCCCTTGCGGTCGCTGCGGGCCGAGACCGTCCACGAGGCGCGGCCGAGCCGCTCGGGGTGCGCGAACCAGTCGTGCCGGGGCCCCTGGAGCACCGACAGGTCGACCGGGCCCGGGTGGGGCACGGGCACCGCGGCCACCTCGACGTGCGGGTAGCCGTCGGTGCGTGTGCCGATCTCGAGCACCTGCCCGGCCCGCACCGGTGCCGGGCCCAGGCCCGACATGGTGTCGGTCGACAGCGACCCGAGCACCTCCGGCAGCGCGAGCCCACCGCGGAACGAGACGTACGTGCGCAGCCCGCTGACCGGCATCCCGAGCGAGAGCACCTGCCCATCACGCAGGGTGAAGGGGGCCAGGTGCGGCACGGCCCGGCCGTCCGCCACCGCCCGGGCGGGGGCACCGGTGAGGCACAGGAGGACGTCGCCAAAGGCGCGCACGCGCAGGCCGCCGAAGGTCACCTCGAGGGCGGCGGCCCCGACCTCGTTGCCGACGAGGCGGCCACCGAGGAGGTAGGAGCCGAGGTCGGCGGCACCGGCCCGGCCGACGCCGACGGCGAGGTGGCCGACCCGGCCGCGGTCCTGGACGAGGGTCAGCGGGCCGGGGTCGACGACCTCGACGCGCCGGATCACCGGGTCACCTCGGTGAAGCGCACGGTGGTGCCGGGGACGAGCAGGGCGGGCGGGCGGCGATCGACGTCCCAGAGCACGACGTCGGTCGTGCCGATGAGCTGCCAGCCGCCCGGCGACTCGCGGGGGTAGATGCCGCTGAACGCCCCGGCGAGGCCGACGGCACCGGCGGGGACGCGGGTGCGCGGCTCGTCGTGGCGGGCGACCTCGAGGCGGGGGTCGCCGCCGACGAGGTAGGCGAAGCCGGGGGCGAAGCCACCGAAGCCGACCCGCCACGGGGTGCCGGTGTGGGCCGCGACGACCTCGCCCGGGGTGAGGCCGGTGCGGCGCGCGACCTCCTCGAGGTCGGGGCCGTCGTAGCGGACGGGGATCCGCAGGATGCCGTGCTGCGGGCCCGCGGCGCCCGGTGTCGCCCGGGCCGCCGCCTCGGCGACGACCCGGGAGAGGTCGGCGAGGTCGGTCGTCGGCCGGGCGACGACGAGCAGGGTACGAGCGGCGGGGACGACGTCGTCGACCTCGGCCCAGACCCCCTCCCCCGCGGCGACGAGGGGCGCGAGCACGGCGTCGATGGCGAGCACGGCCTCGATGTCGTCGGTCTCGAGGAGCAGGGCGGCGTCGCCCATCGGCAGGAGGCGCACGGTCGGGGGGGCCGTGGCGGGTCGGGTCGGCGACACGACGACCTACCGGGTGAAGGGGGCGATCTCGACGCCCGCCTCGGTGAGGGCGGCCCGCAGCGCCGCGGCCATGTGGACGGCGCCGGGGGTGTCGCCGTGCGTGCAGATCGAGTCGGCGCGCACCTCGAGCTCGGTGCCGTCGACGGCGGTGATGACCCCGTCCGTGGCGAGTCGCACCATCCTCGCGGCGACGACCTCCGGGTCGTGGAGGACGGCTCCGGGCTGGCGGCGGGGAACGAGGTGGCCCTCGGGGGTGTAGGCACGGTCGGCGAACGCCTCCGCGACGGTGCGCAGCCCGACCTCCGCGGCGAGACGGAGGAACGCCGACCCGGGCAGCCCCATGACCGGCAGGGCCGGGTCGACGGCGACGACCGCGGCGACGACCGCCGCGGCCTGCTCCTCGTGGAGGACGACCGCGTTGTAGAGCGCGCCGTGCGGCTTGACGTACTCGACGCGGGCGCCCGAGACCCTGCACAGGGCCTCGAGGGCGCCGATCTGGTAGATGACGTCGGCGGTGAGCTCGTCGGCGTCCATGTCGATGAACCGGCGCCCGAAGCCCGCGAGGTCGCGGTAGCTCACCTGGGCGCCGACGACGACCCCGCGCTCGGCCGCCTGGGCGCAGGTGCGTCGCAGGGTGAGGCTGTCGCCGGCGTGGAAGCCGCACGCGACGTTGGCGCTCGTGACGATGTCGAGCATCGCCTCGTCGTTGCCGAGCTCCCACGTGCCGAGGGACTCGCCGAGGTCGGAGTTGAGGTCGATCCGCACGGTGCTCATCATCGGCTCCATCAGGCCCAGAGCGCCTGGAGTCCGGCGATCGACTGCCAGCCGAGCCACAGGGTGAGGACCCACGCGAGGATGCCGATGCCGAAGAGCCACCTCGGGTAGGCATAGTGGCTGAGCAGGTCGCGGCGCCGCCATGCCACCCACAGGATCACCGTGAAGCCGATCGGCAGGATGAGTCCGTTGAAGCCGCCGGCGAAGACGAGGAGGGTGACCGGCGCCTTGCCGAGGACGAGGAAGAGCACGGTGCAGACGGCGATGAAGGCGACCGTCGCGAGGTTGCGCGTGCGCGGCTTGGTCTGCTGGGTCGTGAGGAACGAGACCGTCGTGTAGCTCGCCCCGATGACCGAGGTGATCGCCGCGGCCCAGAAGATGACGCCGAAGGCGCGCAGGCCGAACTGGCCGGCCGCCTGCTCGAAGGCGCTCGCCGCCGGGTTGTCCTCGGCGAGGGCGGCCCCACCGTGGACGACACCGAGCACGGCGAGGAAGAGGATCGAGCGCATGACGCCGGTGACGAGGATACCGACGACCGAGCCCTTCGTGATCTCCGTGACGTGCGCCGGGCCGGTGCGGCCGGACTCGATGAGCCGGTGCGCGCCGGCGTAGGTGATGTAGCCGCCGACGGTCCCGCCGATGAGAGTCGTGATGGCCAGCACGTTGACCTCCTCGGGCAGCACCGCGTTCTGCAGGGCGAGCCCGACGGGCGGGTTGGTCGTGAAGGCCATCCAGGCGGTCAGCCCGATCATGACGAGCCCGAGGACGACGACGATCCGGTCGAGGGCGGCACCGGCTCGCTTGACGAGGAAGATCGCGATCGCGAGGCCGGCCGAGAGGACGGCGCCGGTCGTCGGGTCGAGCCCGAGCATGGCGTCGGTGCCGAGGCCGGTGCCCGAGATGTTTCCGATGTTGAAGACGAGGCCGCCGAGCAGGATGAGGGCCGCCAGGCCCCAGCCCAGGCCGGGCAGGACCCGGTTCGCGAGCTCGTTGGCGCGCAGCCCCGAGACGCCGATGACCCGCCAGACGTTCATCTGCACGGCGATGTCGACGAGGATCGACACGACGATCGCGAAGGCGAACGCCACACCGAGCCTGACCGTGAAGCTCGTCGTCTGGGTGATGAAGCCGGGGCCGATCGCCGAGGTGGCCATGAGGAACATCGCGCCGAGCAGCGCGCTGCGGCCGTTGCCGGGAGGACTCTGCGCCTCCGTCGTCTCGACCTGGGTCGTCCTGCCGTCCATGTGCTGCTCCGAACCGTGAGGCGCCGGGGTGGCCGGCGTCGGTGGCGGCCGCGTCGTCGGGGCCGTGGGACGACGGTAACGGATTGCTCAACAATCCTGCAATAGGTGGATCCAACGATCGATACGTCACGGGGTTAGAGTGCCGGTGTGCCCAACCACGTCCTCGCCGCAGCCCTGCGCAACGTCCCGGCCGCCACCGTCCAGCCCTCGGCCGCCGAGCGGGTCGCGGCCGTGCTCCGCGAGCAGATCGTCGACGGCGCCCTCCGCTCGGGCACGCGCCTGACCGAGGAGACGATCGGCACCGCGCTCGGGTTCTCCCGCAACACGATCCGCGAGGCCTTCGCCCTCCTCCTCGCCGAGCGCCTCGCCGTCCGCGAGCCGAACCGTGGCGTCTTCGTCGCCACCCCGACCGCCGCGGACGTGCGCGACCTCTACGCCACGCGGCGGCTCGTCGAGCCGGCGGCGGTCGAGCACGGTCCGGCGTTCTCCGACGACGTCGTGCGGCGGTTGCGGTCCGTCGTCGACGCCGGTCACGCCGCCCTCGGGCGCGGCGACGCGGCAGGGGTCGCCCAGGCCAACCAGGAGTTCCACCGGGCGCTCGCCCGGATCAGCGGGAGCCGACACGTCGACCAGCTCATGGAGGGGGTGCTCGCCGAGATGCGGCTCGTCTTCCACCAGGTGGCGGACGACGCCGGCTTCCACGAGCCCTACCTCGAGCGCAACGAGGCCATCGTCGAGCTGCTCGAGCGCTGCGACCGGCCGGGTGCGGCGGCCCTGCTGCGCGACTACCTCGAGGACGCCGAGGCCCACCTGGTGCGCGCCGTCCGTGGCACGGGCGTCGGCTGACCGGCATCCGACCCGGGCCCGGGAGGCCGGGCCTCGCCCGTGACGATTCGTCAGGCGTGCTCGCGCAGGTAGCGCCCGAAGTGCGGCACGGTGAACGCGATCCGGCCGCGCTCCCCCGAGTAGATGAGCCCCTTCTTGAGCAGGGCGTCGCGGGCCGGGGACAGTGACTGCGGCTTGCGCCCGAGGTGCGCCGCGACGTCGGCGGTCGGCACGGCATCCGCGTCGTCCCCGAGCGCCACCGCGACGTCGGCCATCGCCCGCAGGTACTCCCGCTCACCGGGCGTCGCCCGCTCGAAGCGCGACCCGAAGAACCCGACGGCCAGCTCGGACTCCGCCTCCGGCGCGGCGACCGCGACGTCGGCCGGGGTCATGGGGGATGCCGGCGCGAGGTCCCAGACCGCCTTGCCGTAGGCCTGGATGAAGTAGGGGTACCCGCCGGTGGCCGCGTACATCGCCTCGAGCGCCTCGGGCGTGAACGCCGCGCCCTCCTCCTCGGCCGGCAGCTCGAGCGCGGCGTCGGCGGCGACCCGGTCGAGCCGGTCGATGCGCGAGTAGCGGAAGAGCCTCTCCGAGTACGACTTCGACGCCGACAGCACCGCCGGCAGGTGTGGGAGACCGGCCCCCACGACGATGACCGGCAGCCGTGACTGCGACAGCTCGTGGCAGGCCGCGCACAGGGCCGAGACGTCGTCTGGCCCGAGGTCCTGCATCTCGTCGAGGAACACGGCGATGCCGCGCCCGGTGTCGGCGGCCATGCCGCCGAGGTCGGACAGCAGCTCGACGAGGTCGATCTCGACGTCGCCGGAGTCGGCGCGGCCGGTGACCGCGGGAACGCTGATGCCGGGGTTCCACCGTTCGCGCAGCTTCGCCGCCCCCCGACCGGCGGCCGACGCCGGCTCGCGCTGCGCGAACGCCTTGACGACCCCGAGCGCGTGGTCGCCCACTCCCCCGGCCGGGCCGAGCTCGCGCACGGCCTGGTGCACGGCCGAGGCGAGCGGGCGCCGCAACGACTGGTCGGGCCGGGCCTCGAGCTTGCCCGTCCCCCAGCCGGCCCGCACCGCCGCCGAGCGCAGCGCGTTGAGCAGCACCGTCTTGCCGACGCCACGCAGACCGGTGAGCACGATCGAGCGCTCCGGCCGACCCCGCGCCACCCGCTCGAGGACGATGTCGAAGGCGTCGAGCTGCTCGTCGCGCCCCGCGAGCTCGGGCGGCCGCTGGCCGGCGCCGGGGGCGTAGGGGTTCCGGATCGGGTCCACGATCGGAGGCTATACGCCTGTCTAGCGCACACGGCATACGTCGCGAGAGAGGGATGGCCGTGTCGCGGCGCCGAGGGACCAGCGGCCCGTCGAGGTCGGTCTAGCCCTCTCTAGCAGATCGACAAGACATGGCGATACGACCGCATCGACCGGGTGGACGCGGGTGCGGGGGGCCGCGACCGCTACTTGAGGAAGCGGCTCGTGCGCCGGTCGGCGAGCGGCTTGCCGGCGGTCTGGCAGGTCGCGCAGTACTGCAGCGAGGAGTCGGCGAACGACACCTCACGCACGACGTCGCCGCACTCGGGGCACAGCTCGCCGGTGCGACCGTGCACGCGCATCCCCGCGCGCTTGGCGTCCTTGAGCTCCTTGGCGGGCCGGCCGGATGCCGTGGCCACGGCACTCGCGAGCGTGCCCCGCAGCGCCGTGTAGAGCCGCTCGACCTCGGCGTCGTCGAGGCGGGCCGCGATGGCGAACGGCGACAGCTTCGCGACGTGCAGCACCTCGTCGGAGTACGCGTTGCCGACGCCCGCGATGACCGACTGGTCGCGCAGCATCCCCTTGACCTGCATCCGGTGGGTGGCCGCGATCGCCGCGAACCGCTCGAGCGTGAACGACTCCGCCATCGGGTCGGGCCCGAGCGACGCGATGCCGGGCACGCTCGCCGGGTCGTGGACGACGTAGGCGGCGAGCCGCTTCTTCGTGCCGGCCTCGGTGAGGTCGAAGCCCGACCCGTCGTCGAAGCGCACCCGCAGCGCGATCGGCGACTTGCCCGGTCGGAGCACCGTCGTCGGCACGACGTCGGACCACCTCAGCCACCCGGCACGGGCGAGGTGGAAGACGAGGTGGGTCCCCCCGCAGTCGAGGTCGATGAACTTGCCGTGCCGCTCGACCCCGTCGACCGGCGCACCGACGAGCGCGTCCGGCGGCGGGGTGAAGGTCTTGAGCACCGAGATCGAACCGAGCTCGACCCCGGTGACGACGAGCCCGTCCGTGCGCTCGCGCAGGAACGCAACGAGGGCCTGCACCTCCGGCAGCTCGGGCATGGCGCGACGCTACCGCTCGTCGGGGTCGGGCAGGAGGTACGCGGGGGGGTCCTCCCACGAGGGCACCGTCGCCGACGCCCGCCGGGCCAGGGTGCGGGCGGGGATGTCGCCCTGCCACAGCTCGCGGACCTGCCGGGCCAGCCCGTAGCCGTCCGGGGCCCGGACCACCGGAACGTCGAGGTCCTCGGTCGGCGCGGGGAGGAGGTCGTCGTTGGCGACGGGGATGACGTGCGAGAGCACCTGCTCCCCCGGGGACAGCTCGCGGATGGCGATGCCGCGCACCCGGTCCGGCCGTCGGGTCGTGAACTCGGTGTAGATCTTCGGGTCGTGCTGGCCGTCGTCGCCGACGAGCAGCCACTTGACGTGCGGCAGCTCACGGGCGAGGCGGTGCAGCTGCGCCGTCTTGTGCTCCTGACCTGACCGGAACCAGCCGGTGTTCGTCGGACCCCAGTCGGTGAGCAGCATCGGCCCGGGCGGGTAGCCGTTGCGGCGCAGGAACCGGGTGAGCCACGGGGCGGTGTTCCACGCGCCCGTCGACAGGTAGATGACCGGGGCGTCGGGGTGCGCGGCGAGCAGCTCGCGGTACATCGTGGCCATCCCGGGCACCGCCCGGCGGGCGCCCTCCGAGCGCACGAACGTGTTCCAGGCGGCGATCAGCGGCCGGGGCAGCGACGTCGACAGCACGGTGTCGTCGATGTCGGAGATGATGCCGTGCGTCACCGTCGTGCCGACGACGAGCACGGGCACGTCGATCGTCTCGGCCTTCGGCGACCCGATGTAGATGTGGTGCCACCCCGGCGCGAGCCCGTGGCCGCGCACCGTGAGGTCGATGAAACCCCCGCGGTCGGTGCGCGTCGTGATGATCCGCTCGTTGACCCGCACCGTCACCGGCTCGTCGACGGCCGGGGTGGAGAAGAACGCCCGCCACCCGCGCGTCTCGAGCTCGACGGCCCGCAGCCGGGCCGCGTAGGTGGGAGCGTCCGGCTCGTCCTCCGGCCGGCCACCGGTCAGGATGACGCGGCCGAACACGCGCAGCTGCGACACGCTCCCGTACCCCGTGAGGGGCACGAGCCGGGTCACCCAGCCGCGGGAGCGCAGGACGTCGGCCTTGCGCCGGTTGTAGGCGTCCTCGAGGAGCGCTGCGGCGTGCGGTCGCGGCATGGTCCGGGTTCCGGGGCAGCCCTAGGCGGACCCCGGCTCCTCCCCCGCGACGACACCGGTGACGATCTGTTGGGCGAGGGCCCGGACCTTGACGTTGCGGTCCTGGGAGGTCTTGCGCAGCACCTCGAACGCCTCGTGCTCGGGCACGCCCCGCATCGCCATGATGACCCCCTTGGCCTGCTCGATGACCGCGCGGCTGGCCATCGCCTGCTCGAGCTGGCCGGCGAGCCGGCGCGCCCCGTCGAGCGCGCAGACCGCGACGACGGCGTCGGCACAGCGCGACGCCGCGACCCGCACGAGCGAGGCGTCGACGTCGTCGAAGGCGTGCGGCGCCCACCCGTAGAGGTTCATCGCCCCGACGCACTCCTCGCCGCTCACGAGTGGCAGCGCGAACAGGCTCCGCAGGCCCTCCTCACGGCACTCGCGGGCGAAGGCCGGCCAGCGCCCGTCGTCGACGACGAGGTCGTCGACGCGGTACTCCCGTCGGCCCCGGGCGGCGTCGAGGCAGGGCCCCTCGTCGAGGGCGTACTGCACGGCGTCGACCTCGAGGGTCTGCACCGTCGTGTACGCGGCGGTGTGCGGGCGCCCGGCGCTGAGGATCGTCACCCCGACCTCGTCGCACCCGGCGACGTGCCGGCGGACCGCATGGACGACCCGCTCGAGGTACTCCGAGAGCTGCTCCATCGACTCGAGCACGCCACCGATGTCGCTCGTGAGCGCCTCGAGGGCAGCCCGGTGGGAGAGGGCGTCGGGAGGGACGGCGGTCACGGGGTTCGACATGGGCAGGCCTCCGGGGGACGGGACGGGACCAGTATCCACGCGCCGGCCCGCCCGTGGGCGACCTGCGACCATGGGGCGGTGCCGCCCCCGCACCGCAAGCGCTCCCCGAGCGCGCCCCGTGGCTACTTCGCCTGGGAGGCGAGCGGGCTGCGCTGGCTCGCCCGCGCCGGTGGCGCCGCCGTCGTCGAGGTGCTCGACGTGGGCGACGACCACCTCGACCTCGTCCGCCTCGTCGAGGCCCCGCCCGCGCCCGCGCACGCCGACGCCCTCGGGCGCGCGCTGGCGGTGACGCACTCGGCCGGTGCGACGGCATACGGCAGCGGCCCGCCCGGCTGGGCGGGCGACGGCTGGCTCGGTCCGCTCAGCGAGCCGCTGCCCTTGCCCCTCGGGACGTGGGACGCGTGGGGGCCCTTCCTCGCCCGGGCGCGGCTGGCGCCGCTCGTGCGCCTCGGTCGCGACCGCGGCGTCCTCGACCCGGATGCCGTCGCCGTCCTCGAGCGGCTGGCCGACACCGTCGCGGCGGGCCGGTTCGACACCGGCGAGCCACCGGCCCGCCTCCACGGCGACCTGTGGTCGGGCAACGTCGTGTGGACGGCCACCGGCGCGGTGCTCGTCGACCCCGCCGCGCACGGCGGGCACCGCGAGGCCGACCTCGCGATGCTCGCCCTCTTCGGCTGCCCGTACCTCGAGAGAATCCTCGCGTCGTACGACGAGGCGGCCCCGCTCGCCGACGGGTGGCGGGACCGGGTGCTGCTCCACCAGGTGCACCCGCTGCTGCTCCACGCGGTGCTCTTCGGTGGTGGCTACCCGGCCCGCACGGTGCGGGCGGCGCGGGCCTACGCGTGAGCCGCGGGGCCTACGGCCGGTCGTTGCGCGGTCGGTGGGCCACCTTGCGGTCGGTGAGCAGGATCCACACGGCGAGCGCGACCCCGGCGACGACGGCGAAGAGGAAGAAGGCCATCGCGATCGCCGGGTAGCCGAACCACAGGGTCGTCGAGGGCACCCGCATCATGAGCGAGGCCCCGAGCACGGTCGCGGCGATGACGATGCCGAGGGTGATCCGGTTGGCCACCCGCTGGAGCACGGTGTGCAGCCGCTCCTCGTCGATCGCCTGGACGCGGATCGAGAACTCCCCCTCGGCGAGGGAGTCCATGATCCGGTTGGCCCGCTTCGGGAGCTGGGAGGTGAACTCCTTCGCCTCGATGGCGGCAGCGACGATGCCCCCCGGGGAGACCTGCAGCCCGCCGGCGAGGATCTGCGAGACGTTGTCGCGGATCGCCTCCGCCGGCTCGAACGACGGGTCGAGGTGCAGCGTCGCCTGGTCGAGGTTGAGCAGGGCCTTGCCGATCATCGACATCTCCGCCGGCGGGCGCAGGCCGTGGGTGCCCGAGAGCCGGCTCAGCTCGACGAGCACCGTGCCGGCCTGGATCCCCGAGCCCGAGGCAACCGCCTCGGAGACGAGGTGCGAGACGTCGCCGCGGAAGGCCGCCGCGTCGTAGCCGTCGAGCGGGTGGCCCATCGAGGCGAGGACGAGGGCGGCCTCCTCGCCGTCGCCGTCCATGATCGCCAGGAGCAGCTTGACGACGCGGTCCTGCAGCCGCGGGGGAACCGTCACGACCATGCCGAGGTCGAGGAGGGCGAGCCGGCCGTCGGTCGTGAGCATGAGGTTGCCGGGGTGCGGGTCGGCGTGCAGCACACCCTTGTCGAGCATCATCCGCAGGTAGCACTGGAAGAGCTGCTCGACGATGGGGCGGGTGTCGTAGTCCATGAGCCCGAGCGGGCTGACGTCGGTGACCTTGCGCCCGTCGATGCGCTCCATCGTGAGCACCCGGGGGCGGCAGTGGCCGACGACCGGCTCCGGCACGGTGATGAGGTCGTAGTCCTCGGTCAGCTCGACGAACCGCGCGAGGTTGCGCGCCTCGCGCAGGTAGTCGAGCTCGCCGGCGAGGGTGCGGCGGAACTCGGCGAGCAGCTTCGCGAAGCCGTACCGCCGCCCGACGTCGGTGCGGCGGTCGGCGAGCTCGGCGAGCCGGGCCATCGTCTCCATGTCCGCCCGGACGACCTCGCGCGCATCGGGGCGCTGCACCTTGACGACGACCTCCCGGCCGCTCGGCAGCACGGCCCGGTGCACCTGGCCGAGCGAGGCGGCCGCGACCGGCTCCTCGTCGAACTCGGCGAAGACGTGCCGCAGGCCGACGCCGAAGTCCTCCTCGATGACCTGCTTGACGTCGTCGAACGGGATGGGTGCGACGGAGTCCTGGAGGGAGGCGAGGGCGGTGGTGTAGGACGCCGGCAGCAGGTCGAAGCGCGTCGACAGCAGCTGGCCCAGCTTGATGTACGTCGGGCCCATCGCCTCGAGGTCGGCGGCGAACCGCCGGGCCTTGTCCTCCTCGCCGAGCGGTGCGTCGTCGGCGACCGCGAACTCGTCGAGGCCGGCCCCGGAGACGAGGTCGGAGCGTCCGTACCGCAGGAGCAGGGCGGTCAGGCGGGCGTAGCGGGAGGCGGCGTCGGTGAGCGTGGCCATGACCCCATCATGCTGGCTCCCGGGCCGCGCACCGGAGGCGGGCCGGGTCACTGCGGGGCCGCGCACCGGAGGCGGGCCGGGGTCACTGCCCGGCGCGCTCCTGCGCGACGCGGGCCTCGACGACCCGGCGCACGACGTCGTCCGGCAGCGGTGCCCCGGGCTGGAAGCGCAGGGTCGAGCCCGACCACCGCACGCCGCCCAGCGCATCCGCCATCCCGGCGAGCAGGTCGGGTCGCATCGTGATGAGGCTCAACCCGGACCTCGACGCGTTGAGGGCGAGGAGCGGCCGGGAGAGCACGAAGGTGGGCACGCCGTACGAGATCCGTTCCGTCGCGTCGGGGACGAGCTCGCGGATGCGGGCCCGCAGGGCGAGCAGCTCGTCCCGCTGGTCCGCCGGCAGGCGCTCGAACCACGCCTCGACGTCCTTCACGCTGTCGTCCACGGTGTCGTCCACGGTCACTCTCCGGATCACTCAGGGGCAGGCGCAGGGGATGGACGCGCAGCGCGGGCACCCGGCGGCATACCGCTGCACCGCGGCGGCGAGGTCGACGTCCATCTGGTTCGCCAGTGACGCCACCCAGGCGAGGACGTCCGCGAACTCGTGCTCGCGCTGCGCCGGGCTGCCCTTGCGCACCGCCTGGGCGAGCTCACCGACCTCCTCGGCGAGCCAGGCGACGGTGCTCGGCACCCCGCGCTCGCGGTCGCGCTCGCCATAGGTGCGCTCGATGACGTCCTGGAGGCTCGCGAGGTCCATGCGCGGCAACCTACCCGCCCGACGATCGCCCCCCACCGGCACAAGGGTCGGACAAGGCGGGGTCAGGGCCCCGATGTCTCCGAGGCTTGTTCGTCGCCCGGTCGAAAGAGTCCCCTGAGCCGCCCGGGCGGGCCCGCGACATCAGTTCAGCGACGCCCCGCCCGGCGAGGGCGGCGTCGGGACGGCGCCGAAGCGCCCGACGATGGCCGTCTCCCGGCGCAGGAGGGCGAGGACGGTGCGCAGCCGGGTCGCGGCGTCGGCGCCCTCGAGCACCCGCTGCCGGTCCCGCGGGTCGAGCGCCATCCGCTCGGCGACCCGGTAGGCCAGCTGCCCGGGGCTCGCCTCGACCGGCTCGGCCTGCACGCCGAGGCCCGCGAGGTAGGACTCGTGCTCGCGCAGCACCCGTGCCGACAGTTCGGCGACGGCCCCGTCGGGGTGGACCGGGTCGACGGGTGGCTCCTCGAGGAAGGCCACCCGGCCGGTCGTCCAGGGGGTCTGCGCGTCGGGGTCGACCCCGTCGAGGCGGAAGCGACGCACGCCCGTCGCCACGAGGTGCACGACCGGGCCGGCCGGGCCGTCCGCGAGGGCCATCGCGTCGACCCTTGCCTCGCACCCGATCTCGTGCAGGTCGCGGACCGCGTCGCTCCCCACCTCGTGCCCGGTTCGGATGAGCGCGACGCCGAAGCGGCGGTCGTCCTCGGCGCGCTCGGCGAGGGTGCGCGCCAGCTCGAGGTAGCGCGGCTCGAAGAGCTGGAGCGGCAGCCGCCCACCGGGCAGCAGGACGGTGCCGAGCGGGAAGAGGGCGAGTGACGGCATACGCCACTGTAGGCGTCCGCCGCCGGGCGGTGCCGCGCACCGATTCGGGGGATGCCGGTCCCGTCCCGTAGGCTGTGCGACGCGGCCCGCCCTCTGCCTCGGGCTGCGTTCTCTTTGATGTCGATGCCTTCGCGTCGGGACCACGCTCCCGACACGGCGCCGCGGCCCAGAGCCCCGCCCGGCAGAACATCCCGCGTCGTCGCCGACCACCGTGTCCGCGCCGACCCCCGAACCACGAAGGACCCCCATGTCCAGCACCACCTTCGGCACGCTCGGCGTGCCCGCCCCCCTCGTCGAAGTGCTCGCCGCCCAGCGGATCACGACCCCGACGCCGATCCAGGCCGCGACCCTGCCCGACTCCCTCGCGGGTCGCGACGTCCTCGGCCGCGGCCGCACCGGCTCGGGAAAGACGCTCGCGTTCGTGCTGCCGATGCTGACCCGCCTGTCGCAGAGCACGACCCGCCGGATGCCGGGCCGTCCCCGCGCGCTCGTCCTCGCCCCGACCCGTGAGCTCGCCACCCAGATCGACGAGGCCCTCGCCCCGCTCGCGGCCCGCCTCGGCCTCACCTCGCGCACCGTCTTCGGCGGTGTCGGGCAGAACCCGCAGGTCTCGGCCCTGCGTCGCGGCGTCGACGTCGTCGTCGCCTGCCCCGGTCGGCTCGAGGACCTCATCGGCCAGGGCCACGTGTCCCTCGACGCCGTCGAGGTCACCGTCATCGACGAGGCCGACCACATGGCCGACCTCGGCTTCCTCCCCCAGGTGCGCCGGCTCCTCGACGCCACCCCCCGGCGCGGCCAGCGGATGCTCTTCTCCGCGACGCTCGACGCCGGCATCGGCGTCATCGCGAACCGCTACCTCCACGACCCGGTGACCCACGAGGCCGACTCGGCCCAGTCGCCCGTCGCGACGATGGCGCACCACGTCCTCCACGTCACCCCCGACGGCCACCTCCCGGTCCTCCTCGACCTCGTCGCAGCACCGGGACGCGCCGTCGTGTTCACCCGGACGAAGCACCGCGCGAAGAAGCTCGCGCGCCAGCTCAACGGCTCGGGCGTGCCCGCGGTCGAGCTGCACGGCAACCTGAGCCAGAACGCCCGTACCCGCACGATGGACGCCTTCCACTCGGGCGCCGCCCGCACCCTCGTCGCGACCGACATCGCCGCGCGCGGCATCCACGTCGACGACGTCGCCCTCGTCATCCACGCCGACCCGCCGGTCGAGCACAAGGCCTACACCCACCGCTCCGGCCGCACCGCGCGCGCCGGCGCCTCCGGGACCGTCATCACGCTCATGACCGACGACCAGGTCCGCGACGTGCGCGACCTCACCCGCAAGGCCGGGGTGCGCGCCACGACGACGCGCGTCCACGCCACCCACCCGCTGCTCCAGGAGCTCGCGCCCGGCGACCGCTCGTTCGAGGGCGGGTACGCCGCCCCGGTGGCCGTCGCGTCCCCACGCCGCGGCTCCGGTTCCGGTTCCCGCTCGGGATCGGGCTCCGGATCACGCTCGGCATCCGCCGCCCGCTCGGGCGCCGGCTCCGCCGGCGGCTCCGGGCAGCGCCGTCGCGGCCCGGGGGGTCCCGGTAGCACGGCCCGGGGCGGGTCCGGCGGCGCCGGCCGGCCGGCATCCTCGCGTCCGGCCCGCTCGGCGGCCTCGTTCTCCGAGGGCGCCGGCGGCCGCTCCCGCTGACGCGGGACCGCACAGCCGCGGCGGCTACGGTCTGCTGTCCATGGACTGGCTCGGCGAGGTGTGGGCCCGGGTGCTGCCCGAGCAGGTCGTCGCCCTGTCCGGCGCGCCCGTCGTCGCCGTCCTCGTCGCGGCGCTCGTGGCCGTCGCCGTCGAGCCGCTGTGGCGGGTGCTGCGCCTCGGCGTCACCCTCGTCCACGAGCTCGGCCACGCGAGCGTCGGCATCCTGGCCGGCCGCCGCTTCACCGGGTTCGTCCTGCGCGGTGACATGTCCGGCCACGCCGTGACGGTGGGCCCCGCCCGCGGGCTCGGGCGCGTGCTCACGACGTGGGCCGGCTACCCCGCCCCCGCCGTCGTCGGTGCGGCCGCCGTCTGGCTCGCCGTGCGCGGCTGGTCGGCCCCGGTGCTGACCGTCGTGCTCGCGGTCCTCGTCGTCGCGGCGCTGCGGGCCCGGTCGGCCCTCACCGGGGCGGTCGTCGCGGTCGCCGTGCTCGGCGCGGGCGCGCTGTGGTGGGCGGGCGACGCCCGGCTGCAGGCCCAGGTCGTCGTGGCCGCCGGTGTCGTGCTCCTCGTCGGTGCGTGGCGCCACCTCGCCGCGGTGCTCACGACGCCGGATGCCGGCACGAGCGACCCGGGCGTGCTCGCGCGCCTCACGCGCGTCCCGAGGGCGGTGTGGAACGCGACCTTCGTCCTCGTGCTCGCCGGGGCGTCGTGGGTGGCCGGGAGCACCGTGCTCGACGCCTCCGGCATCCTCGCCTGAGCCCGCTCGCCCGGGCACGCTCGCGCCGATCGCCCCGGGCGTAGGCTCCGGCTGGAGGTTCCCACCACCCGGAGGTGCCCGTGCCCGGCCGAAGCAGCTACACCGCGGACGAGGTCGAGGCCTGCCGGGCGAACGCCGACGCGCTGCTCGCCGCCTGGGAGGCGAACGACGTCGACGACACCACGCTCGAGAACCTCGTGTTCGCGCAGGCCGTCGTGGCCCTCGACGCCTGGTTCGCGCACCGGCTGCGCACCCTGGAGGGCACGGGCGGCAACCCGATGAACGAGGTGCGGGTGCTCGCCGACTCGATCGTCGGCAACGACGGCCGGCTCCGGCTCGCCGACGGCATCCGGTGGGCTCCCGAGCGCACGGTGCTGCGCCTCGCGGCCGGGGACGAGGTGCTCGTGTCCGCCGACGACTACGAGCGGCTCGCCGGGTCCTACCTCGCGGCGATCGAGGCGACCTACGTCGATCCCGCCTCCTGAGGCCCTTCGCGGGCACCCGGGTCTAGCGTGGGGGCATGGCATACGAGTACAGGGTCGTCGAGCTCCGCGAGAAGATGATCGGCGGGAAGGTGTCTGGCGACCGGCTGCAGAAGCTGCTCAACGAGAACGCCGCCCAGGGCTGGCAGCTCAAGGCGATCACGTCGGCCGACGTCAAGGGACGGGTCGGCCCCGGCGGCGTCGAGGGGCTCCTCGTCACCTTCGAGCGTCAGGTCTGAGCCGGCACGACCTCGACGTGCGGCCGGCGCTGCCACAGCGCCCAGTCGTCGCTGACGTCGGCGGCCGTGCGCCGCAGCATCGGGAGCAGCTCGTCGAGGAGCCGCTCGGTCGAGGTCTCGGCGGCGTGGACGGTGATGTTCATCGCCGCGCGCACGGCGCCCGTGCCGTCGCGCACCGGCACGGCCACCGAGCGCACCCCGGGTGCGAGCTCCTCGTCGGCGAGTGCCCAGCCGCGGGCCCGCACGCGCGCCAGCTCGTCGTCGAGCTCCTCACGCGGACGCACGAGGTGGCCGCGCAGCCCGGAGCGGCTCGGCTGCTCGAGCACGGCGTCGAGGTCCGCCGGGTCGAGCGCGGCGAGCAGCACCTTGCCCTGCGACGTCGGCGGGGCGGGGAAGCGCGTGCCGACCTCGACCCGCAGGGCGATGATCTTGGGCACCGACACCCGGGCGACGTAGACGATGTCCGAACCGTCGAGCTGGGCCATCGACGAGGACTCTCGGGTCTGCGCGACGAGCGCCTCCATCCGGGGCCGGGCGATCTCCCACAGGCCGAGCGAGGACGCGTAGGCCGTGCCGAGGGCGAGGACCCGCGGCGTCAGCGAGAAGACGCCGTCCCGTGACCGGACGAAACCGAGCTCCTCGAGGGTGAGCAGGAGCCGACGAGCCGTCGGACGGGCCAGGCCGGTGGCCTGCGCGACGTCGCTCAACGACATCTGCGGGCGGTCCGGCCCGAACGCGGAGATGACGTCGAGGCCTCGTGCCAGCGCCTCGACGAAGTCGGGTCCCTGACCTCGCCCGGCCATCACGCCTCCTCGATCGTCGCCGCGCGGTGCTCGCGCGCGCGCCGCACCCTACGCTCCTCGGTCCTCCTCGCCGGCGCCGGGCTCGCCGAAGACGGTGCCCCGCGCCCGCGTCGTGTCGGTGCGGAACTCGGTGTACTGGTAGGGGTTGTCGAGGACCTTGCCGTCGTCCTCCGGCAACGCGGGGTTCATGCCGGCCGTCCACGCCTCGTCGCCCATCGCGTCGACGAGGTGCTCGACCGTGGCCTCGGCCCGACAGCGCAGGTCGGCGAGGTCGCACCCGACGAGGGCCCCCTCGTGCTTGACGACCCGGCCGTCGACGAGCACGGTGTGCACGTCGCCGCGCTGGGCCTGGAAGGCGACGTGACCGTACGGGTTGAGCAGCGGGAAGGACACCGGCGAGCGGTCGTTGCGGATGAGCACGACGTCGGCCTTGGCCCCGGGCACGAGCCGGCCGATCTCGTCGCGGCCGAGGGCCCTCGCGCCGCCGCGGGTCGCCCAGTCGACGACGTGCTCGGCCCGCAGGTGCACGTTGGTCACCGTGTCGCCGGCGGCGTGCGCCTCCAGGTGCTCGCGCGAGCGGTCGGCGCCGAGCGTCGTGCGCATCGCCGAGAACAGGTCGCTGCTCCACCACACGCTCGTGTCCATCGACAGCGACACCGGGATGTCGTGGCGGCGCAGCTGCCACGTGGGCGGGTAGCCCTGGCCGGCACTCTGCTCCGACTCGGTGGAGACCGACGCCGAGCCCCCCGTGGCCGCGATGCGGTGGTAGGAGTCGGTCGACAGGGTGGCGGCGTGGACGTAGACGCTGCGCTCGTCCATGAAGCCGTTCTCGTGCATGAGGCGGATGCCGTCGTCGTTCGTCGCGCCCCAGACCCCGGCGTGCGTCGTGACCGGGAGGTCGAGCTCGCGCGCCACCTCGAAGGCCGGGCGCTCGGGGAAGGCGGGGTCCCCGGTGACGTCGAAGGCCAGCTGCCAGCCGTAGAGGTCGCCCCGCCGGCGCTCGAGGAAGGAGTGCACCGCCGGGTCGGCCGTCCACTCCCACGGGCCGGCCTGGATGTTGCCGTAGGCGAGCACGAAGCGCCCGGGCACCGCCTGGAGCGCGTCGACCGCGGCCTCGGCGTGCTCGACGGTCTGCAGCCCGTGCGACCAGTCGACGGTCGTCGTCACGCCGGCCTCGAGGGCGTCCCAGGCGGAGAGCAGGTTGCCGGTGTGCACGTCCTCGGGCCGGAACTGGCGACCGTGCTCGAGGTAGTACCAGACGAAGTACTGGGTCAGGGTCCAGTCGGCGCCGTAGCCGCGCATGGCGGTCTGCCACATGTGCCGGTGGGTGTCGACCATGCCGGGCATGACGATGCCTCCGGTCGCGTCGACCTCGAGGGCCCCGTCCGGCGCGGTCAGCCCGTGACCGACCTCGGCGACGCGGTCCCCGACGACGAGGACGTCCCCGCCGGTGAGCACCGTGTGGGCGTCGTCCATCGTGAGCACCGTGGCGTTCCGGAACAGCACCGGACGACCCTCGGCCACCTCGTCGTGAGCCATGACCTCTCCCGTTCCCGTCGGGCGGACGGATGTCCGCTGGGCGGCGCCATCGCGCCGTGACCCCACTGTCAGCGCGCGGGCCCGCCGCTGTCAAGACCTTGGACGGACCCGGCATCCGCCCCGTTCTCGCTCTTGACACGGCGGAGGTGAGGCGGTGAGACTCGACGAACCGACTTGACGGACAGTTGTCCGTTTTGTGACGACGAGACGAGGAGGGGCGGCGATGGCTGAGCGCACCGGGCCACTGGCAGGGCTGCTCGTCGCCGACTTCTCCCGCATCCTCGCGGGGCCCTACGCGACGATGCTGCTCGCCGACCTCGGGGCGGAGGTCGTCAAGGTCGAGTCCCCGGGCGGCGACGACACCCGCACCTGGAGCCCTCCCGTGCGCGACGGCGTCTCGACGTACTACCTCGGCGTCAACCGCAACAAGCGGTCGGTCGCGCTCGACCTGCGGGACGCCGACGACCGCGCGGCCGCCCAGGAACTCGCCCGCCGCGCCGACGTGCTCGTCGAGAACTTCAAGCCGGGGGGCCTGGCCCGGTTCGGGCTCGACCACGCGAGCGTCTCGGCGACCAACCCCCGCGTCGTCTACGCCTCGATCAGCGGGTTCGGCAGCGGGCCCGGGGGCCGCGACCTGCCCGGCTACGACCTCATGGTGCAGGCCATCTCCGGCCTCATGAGCCTCACCGGTGACCCGGACGGCCCGCCCTACCGGGCCGGCATCTCGGTCTTCGACGTCATGGCCGGCCTGCACGCGACGATCGGCGTGCTCGCCGCCCTCAACGCCCGGCGCGAGACCGGTGTCGGCCAGCACGTCGAGGTCAACCTGCTCTCGTCGGCCCTGTCCGGGCTCGTCAACCAGTCGAGCGCCTTCGTGGCCGGGGGGGTCGTGCCGTACCGGATGGGGAACAGCCACCCGAGCCTGTTCCCCTACGAGCCGCTGCCCTGCGCCGACGGCGACCTCATCGTCACCGCCGGCAACGACGGACAGTTCCGCCGGCTCGTCGAGGTGCTCGGTGTCCCCGAGCTCGCCGACGACCCGCGCTTCCTCGGCAACGAGGACCGCACGGCCCACCGCGACGAGCTGCGCCCGCTCCTCGTCGAGCGCCTCGCGACCCGCACGGCGGCGGAGTGGTTCAGCGACATCACCGCGGCCGGCGTGCCGTGTGGGCCGATCAACACCGTCGACGGCGGGGTCGCCTTCGCCGAGTCGGTCGGCCTGGACCCGGTCGTCGTCGTCGGTGAGGGTGACGCCGCGGTCCCGTCGGTGCGCCACCCGATCCGGCTGTCGGCCACCCCTGCTGACTACGTCCTGCCGCCGCCGGCGCTCGACGAGCACGGTGCCGAGATCCGCCGCTGGCTCGCCGAGCCCACACGGCCCGGCACGGAGGGAGACGCATGACGACCTACCCGACGTCCCTCGGCACCTCGAGCGCCGACGAGATCCGGCTCCTCGGACAGGACCTCACCGCCGACCTCATGGGGAAGGTCGGCTTCGGCGAGCTCGCGTTCTGGCTCGTCGCGATGCGCCGCCCCACCGCCGGGGAGACCCGGGTCTTCGAGGCGGTGCTCGTCGCGCTCGCCGACCACGGCTTCACCCCGACGGCGATCGCGGCCCGGCTCACCTACCTGTCCGCGCCGGACTCGCTCCAGGGTGCCCTCGCGGCGGGCCTGCTCGGCGGTGGGTCCCGTTTCCTCGGTGTCACCGAGGACTGCGGGGCCTTCCTCCACGCCGTCGTCACCGACCTCGGCGAGGACCTCCCCGTGACGGACGAGCAGTGGGATGCCGTGGCCCTGGATGCCGTGCGCCGCACCCGGGAGGCGGGCCGGTACGTCCCGGGCCTGGGCCACCCGGTGCACAAGGACGGCGACCCCCGGACGCCGGTGCTCATCGCGCTGGCCGAGGAGGAGGGCCTGCGCGGCCCGCACCTGCGGCTCTTCGAGGCGGTCGGTCGCGTGCACGAGCAGGTGCTCGGCCGGCGGCTGCCGCTCAACGGCGCCGGCGTCTGCGGGGCGGCGCTGGCCGACCTCGGCCTGCCGGTCGAGATGCTGCGCGGGTTCGCCCTGCTGGCCCGGGCCGCCGGGCTCCTCGGCCAGATCGCCGAGGAGCGTCGTCGCCCCATCGGCATGGACGTCTACCTCGCCGTCGACCGCGCCGCGGAGTACGTCGACCCGACCGCCCCGTAACCCCGGAAGGAGACCCGCCATGGCGAAGGTCGTCGCCGTCATCGCCTCGACGCACCACCCCTTCTACTACCGTGCGAGCACCGCGGTCGGGGAGGAGCGACCACCGTTCGCGGACGAGTGGGTCGCCAAGATCGAGCGGTTCCGCGAGACCCTGACCCGGGCCCGTCCCGACGTGCTCGTCATGGTCGGCAGCGACCACTTCCACCAGCTGTGGCTCGACAACATGCCGCAGTTCCTCGTCGGCAAGGCGCCTGCCTACGACGCCAACTGGTACAACGAGGAGCGCGAGTTCGGCCTGCCGCGGTTCCGGCTCGACGGGCACGAGGAGCTCTCGTCGCACATCCTGCGCGGCGGCCTGGACTCCGGTTTCGACCTCGCCTTCAGCAACGAGCTGCGGATCGACCACTCGATCACCTGCCCGATCATCACCCTAAGGCCGCAGGCCGACCTGCCGATCGTGCCGATCTACACGAACATCTTCGCGCCGCCGCTGCCCCAGCCGAGGCGGTTCGTCGAGCTGGGCCGCACGATCCGCGAGCTCGTCGAGTCGTGGCCGAGCGAACAGCGGGTCGCGATCATCGGCACCGGGCACCTGTCCCTCGAGCTCGGCGGCCCGCGCCAGTTCGGGCCACACGGCCCGGACCCCGAGTTCGACCACCGCGCCGTGCAGTGGATCGCGAACGGCGACCTCGACGGCTGCCTGCGCGAGGTGACCCTCGACAGCCTCCACCTGCCCGGCAACGCGACCCACGGCTTCATGGACTTCATGCTCATGATGGGCGTGGCCGGGGAGAACGCGAGGGCCGATCACGTGGACTCCCTCGACCTCTTCCACACGATGGAGGCCTACTTCACCTGGTACCCGAACGGAGCGCCGGCATGAGCACGTACCTCCTCGACAAGTTCCTCTACACCGTCGACCGCGACCCCGACCTCGTCGAGCGCTACCGCGAGGACCCTGCTGGGCTCGTCGCGTGGTGGGAGGCCACGCAGGCCAACCGCATCCTCAACGTGACCGACGGCGAGGCGAGCACGTGGCTCGCGTTCACCGACGCGGAGCGGGCCGCGCTCGTCGGGCACGACCACGTGGCGCTGTTCGCGATGGGCGCCCACCCGTTCCTCACCCTGACCCTGTTCATCGCGATGTTCGAGCGCGACCACCCCGAGCCGTTGTCGTACCAGAAGGGCTACGGCGCGGCCCTCGCCCACTTCTCCCTGCCGTACCCCGACATCGCGACCTGACCGTGCGCGCCGCGACCATCACCGCCCACGGCCGGCCGCCGGAGGTCCTCGACCGCCCCGACCCGGTGCCGGGCGACGGCGAGCTGCTCGTCGCGGTGACCGCCGTGCCCATCACCCCGCTCGACGTGCTCTGCGCGAGCGGCACGTCGTACTTCGGTGCCCCGGCGCTGCCGTACGTGCCCGGTGTGCAGGGGGTCGGGGTCGTCCGCTCCGGAGATCCCGACCTCGTCGGCCGGCGGGTCTGGTTCCCGAGCCCGGCCGGCATGGCCCCCGGCGACGGCGGCCTCGCCACCCTGGCCGTGGCCCGGGCCGCCGAGACGGTCGTCGTCGAGGCCGACCTGCCCGACACGACGGTCGCGGCCCTCGGCCTGTCGGCCGTCGCGGCGTGGGAGGTCCTCGAGGGGCGTGCCGCGCTGCGTCCCGGCGAGCAGGTGCTCGTCCTCGGCGCCGGCGGCGTCGTCGGTCAGGTGGCGGTGCAGGCCGCCCGGGTGCTCGGGGCCCGGCGGGTCGTGGCCGCGGCCCGCTCGCAGACCGGCCGGGACCGGGCCGCCGCCTGTGGTGCCGACGCGGTCGTCGACCTGCCCCCGGACGAGGATGCCGGCTCGCTCGCCGAGCGCCTGCGCGCCGCGTGCGACGGGCCGGTCGACGTCGTCGTCGACCCGCTCGCCGGTGTCCCGGGGACCGCCGCCGTCCTCCTCCTCGCCGACGGGGGCCGGCTCGTCAACCTCGGCAGCAGCGCCGGCCCGGCGCTCTCGGTCGACTCGGCGACGCTGCGCAGCCGGACGGCATCCGTCATCGGCCACACGAACAACGCGCTGACCGACGCCCGGCGCCGGGCCGTCTTCGGCATCGTGCTCGAGCACGCCGCGGCCGGGCGCATCGGGGTGTCGCACGACGTCGTCGACCTCGACGACACGCCCGCGGCGTGGGCCGAGGTGGCGGCCGGCCGGGCCGACCGTCGGGTCGTCGTCAGGCCCTGAACCGTCTTCCTTTCGCCCGTCGTCGCGCGCGCCACGCCGCCCAGGCACCGGTCGACCACAGCGCCGCGGCGACGAGGGCCGGCTGGAGGAACAGCCGGACGAGCCGTGCCGAGTCGGTCTCGAGCCCGAAGGCCGCGGTGCCCGTGACGTACTGGCTCACGTTCCCGGGGAAGACGGCGACGAGGAACGCGGCGGTCACCCAGCCGACGAGCGGCCGGTGGCGCCGGGGGGCGAACGCGAGCGCCGCCGCCAGGGCGAGCTCGACGACCCCGCTCACGGCGATGACCGCCTCGGGCCACGGCATCCACGGTGGGACCTGGGCGCGGAACGCCTCGGCCGCGGTGAAGTGGCCGACCCCCGCGACCGCGAAGAGCACGGCGAGGAGCCAGCGGACCACCGCGCGCGGGACTGCGTCGCGGCGCTCGTCCGCGGCCTCCGGGCGCCCCGACGCGGCGGGCGCGGTCTCGTCAGGTCCGGTCATGACCCGACCCAACCACACCCGGGAACGAGGGCGGGGCAGGCCCGAAGGCCTGCCCCGCCATCAGCGGTAGCGCATCAGCGGCGGACCCGCAGGGTGCCAGTGTCGGTCTGCCCGGTCTCGGGGACCGTCACGGTCACGGTGTACGAGCCGGGGGCCAGGCCCTTCGTGCTGAGCTCGTACAGCCAGGTGCCGTCGACGTACGCCATGGTCCCGGTCCGCACGATGGTGCTGCCGGAGGTCACGGTGACGGTCGGAACGAGGTCGGTCGGCTCCGAGCCGTCGCAGTCGCGCAGGTCGACCTTGACCGGAACGGTCGAGCCGCTCTTCGCGGTGACGCTGCCGTTCTTGAACGGCGCCGTGATGCCGGATGACGTGTACTCGACGGTGATCTCAGCCGTCGTCGAGTACGTGTGACCGTGCTCGTCCGTGACCGTGGCGGTGGCGGTGTAGACGCCCGCGGCCGTGTAGGTGTGACCGAACGTGACGGGGGACGACGCAGACGACGCCGAGCTGTCGGGCGTGCCGTCACCCCAGTCCACCGACACCGCGTGGGTGTCGCCCGTGTACCGCGCGGGGTGGGTCACCGTGAGGCTGGTGTTGCCGTCACCGCACCCGACCCGGTCGTCGGCGAAGGCGGCCTCGAGCGGCGCCGGCGTCGGGGACAGCCCGACGACGATCGGGTCGTGGTCCGAGACCCGGAACTCGTCCGGTGCGTACAGCGAGGTGATGAGGTTCGCCGACTTGAAGTCGGTGTTGTAGTCGAGCGCCGACGGCTCGTCGGCGTTGATGTGGTACTCGGTGACGTCCGTGACCTGGCTCAGCAGGCCGGCGCTGCCGAGCGCGTGGTCGAGGTAGCCCCACTGGCCGTCGAAGACGTACGAGTAGGCGTCCTGTCCGACGTGCTCGGCGACGAGGTTGGTGTACCCGGCCTCTTCGAGGGCGACGATCGGGTCCTCCTTCGCGTACGAGTTGAGGTCGCCGAGGATGAGCGTGTCGTCCTCGCCGGTGCCCGTCGGGTCGTCGGCCAGCCAGTCGGCGAGCTCGTTCGCCGCGTTGGTGCGCACGACGTTGCAGTTGCCCTGACCGTCACCGGCGTCGGGCACGGCGCAGGCCGACCCCTTGGACTTCAGGTGGTTGACGTCGGCGACGAACGTGCCGCCGGTCGCGTTGACCTCGAAGGCCTGGGCGAGCGAGGGACGGCTTCGCGCCGTGTTGTCGCCGCCGTTGACGAACGCGGCCGTGTTGAGGACAGCCGTCGTCCCGATCGGGGTGACGACGGACGGCTTGTAGATCATGCCGACCTTGATGGCGTCGGTACCGAGCGCGTTGACGCCGTTGGCCGGCGTGTCGGCATTGATGAAGGCGTAGGGGCCCACACCGGGCGTCGCGTTGAGCTTGTCGACGAGGTGCGCGATGGCGCTGTCCGGGCCGTAACCGTCGTTCTCGATCTCGTTGACGCCGAGGACGTCGGCGTCGACCTTCGCGATTGCGGCAACCGTCTTCGGCCACTGGCGGTCGAACTCGGCCTGGGTGTCTGCACCACGACAGTCCGCCGGCGCGCCACCGACACCGAAGCTGCAGTTGTCGACGACGTTCGGCCCCGTGGTCGCGTCAGGCAGCCCGTCGAAGGTGTTGAAGTAGTTGAGCAGGTTCATGGCGCCGACCTGGACGTCGCCGCCGACGTCCGCGCGCTGGGTCGGACGGGGGTTGGCGGGCTGGAAGTCGTACTCACCGGCGAGTGCCTGCACGGGCCGCACCCGGAAGGCGTTGCCGCTCGCCGAGTTGCCGGCCCAGGTGTACGTCATGACGCCGGTCAGGTCGTCGATGGTGTCGCCGCCCCTCAGGGTGTTGCTCGCGGACAGCGGCTGGCCACCGCGCCCGAAGACGATGGGGTCGGGGTTCTGGACCTGCGAGGCGTCGTCGACGATGACCTTGTTGAGGTTGTTCGCCGCTTGGAGCGAGAGGGCCGGAGCCCCGGGGGCCACGACGTTCGTCGGCTGGTCGAGGCGCTCCCCACCGGAGACGACGACCTGGCCGAAGCGGCCGAGCTGGAAGTGCTCGGTGACGTACAGGGTCTGGGGATAGGTGACGAGCATGCCCTCATAGCGCTCGTACGCCGTGGCGCTGTCCATGGGGAGGGCGACGCCGGTCGGTTCGACGGTCCCGGTACCGGTGACGGTGACGGTCGAGCCGCCCCCGAACTGGGTCTGGCCCTGGAACTCGCTCACCGAACCGGTCACCACGACGGCGTCGCCGAGAGCAACCGAGTTGGAGCTTCCGTTGAAGACGAAGATGCCGTCGGACGTCGCGGAGTCGCCATCACCGGCATCCTGCACGTAGAAGCCACGCAACGCGGGGGGAGCACCCTCGTAGTCGCCGACGACGACCCCGCTGACGGTGCAGACCTGCCCAGCCCCGAGAGCCAGGTCCTCGGTACCCTGGATCCTGCCGATCTCGATCGGCGCCGCGGTGCACTGGGGGACGACCTTGAACGACGAGGTGGCGTCCGTCGCCATGGTGTCGGGCGGGTCGGTGGCGTCCAGGTCGGTGACCAGGTCCTTGTCGACGGTCAGGGTGCACCGGGCGCCCTCCTCGAGGTCGGCGTCGGGGTTGACGGTGAACGTCTCCGGGCCGCCGGTCACCACGGCGGTCACGGGAGCGTCCGCACACGTCAGGGCGATCGCTCCGGTGGCGAGGTTGACCGGCTCGCTGAACGTCACGCTCGCGTCGACCGTCGGGAACGCCGTTCCGGTGTTCGCGGGGGTGATCGAGGAGACCGAGGGCGCCTCGTCGCCAGGCGGCTCGGAGCCGCAGGACGCGCTGTGGGAACCGAGGCCGCCGAAGGTGTCGGCCGCGTAACCGTCCCACTCGATGGCTGGGTCGAAGGCATTTGTGGGATCTGTGTCCCCCACGCAGATGGTGGACTTGCGGCGCAACGTGTTGTCGGCTGTGCTCGTGAGGCCGCTTCCCCACTCTGTCGTCGGGTTGGAGGCGATCTGCCCGATGGAGTCGAGAACCACGGTGCCCTTGCGGAGTACCACCGTGTCGTTGCCGTTGTACCAGCCTGACCCGTTCGTCTGGTCGGCCTGCTCAAGGACCGCTGAGACGGATGCGGACTGGGCGACGACGTAGACGTCGTTCGCGGCCACCGTGCCGGTCAGGTTGATCGTCACGCCGGCCGTGGTGTTGGCATTGCTAAACATCTGGATGCTGTAGGAGGACGCGGCGAGGTCGATCGCCGACCCGGTCCCGTTGTAGATCTCCAGCGCCTTGCTGCTGCTTGATGAGCTGGACCCCTCGATGTACTCGGAGAGGAACAAGTCCCCGGCTGCGGCCTGCGCGGCGGTGGGTACCAGGGCGACGGGGGTGACCACCGCGAGGGCGCCGACGGCGACCTTCGCGACGAGTCGGCGGAACGACGAACGGGCCATGCGTCCTCCAGATGTGTCAAGCGGGGGGACCAGCCACAGACGCGACGCCACGCCCCGCACGAGATGCGTCGCGAACGTAGCACCGCGCGACGACGTTGGCGACCTCGCCGACAGGCCGATCGCCGAACGGCCGGTGAACGGTCGTCGTCGCAGGTCACGGCACGGCTCGCGCTGCTCCCGGACCTCCCTCCCCACTCGGTCGGGTGCTGAGGTGGTCGCCGGGACAGCCACCTCAGCACCCAAAGCGGGAACAGTGCGAGAGTGGTCGCCGTGAGCGGTGTACCAGAGACGACGAGCGACTCGACAGGCGCGACGACGAGCGACCCGAAGGGCTTCGACGGCATCCCCGCCGACGCGCTCGACTTCTACGACGACCTCGCCGTCGAGAACAGCCGGGCCTGGTGGCTGGCGCACAAGGACCGGTACACGGCCTCGGTCCGGCGCCCGCTCGAGGCGCTCCTCGACGCCCTCGAGGACGAGTTCGGACCGGCGCACGTGTTCCGCCCGAACCGGGATGTGCGGTTCAGCGCGGACAAGTCCCCGTACAAGGACCACCAGGGCGCCTTGGCGACGACGGTGCCGGGTATGGGCTTCTACGTTCAGGTGGCGGCCGAAGGCCTCATGACCGGCGGCGGCTTCTACCCCACCGGGTCCGACCAGCTCCCGAGGCTTCGAGCGGCCATCGACGCCCCGGTATCAGGCCAGGCGTTGCAGCGGATCACGGACGGGCTCGCCGCCGACGGCTTCGAGCTGGGCGGGGACAGGGTCGCCACCCGACCGCGCGGAGTCGCCGCCGACCACCCACGGCTCGAGCTCATGCGGTTCAAGAACCTCGTCGCGGCCCGACGCCACGGCGCGCCTGCCTGGCTGTCGACACCCGAGGCCGTCGAGCACGTGCGGGCCGACTGGCGCGCCGTGCGCCCACTCGTCGAGTGGCTCACCGAGCACGTCGGGGCGACCGCGCAGCCACGCGGGAGGTGACGCGGCCGGCATCCGAGAGCGGCCGGCATCGGAGGAGACGCGGCCGGCATCCGAGACGGCCGGCATCCGGTCAGGTCACGGGCCACACGATCCGGGTGGCCCACTGAGCCGGGTCACCGGTCGGCTCGCTGAGGTACTCCTCCCACATGTCCGCGCGCGGCGTGAGCTCACGCTCGGCCATCCATGCCTGGACCTCGGCGTAGGTGGCCGGCATCGCGTCGTAGGGACCCACGTGGACGGCCACGACACCCCGGCCCCCGGGGCGCTCGGTGACGGTGACGCCACCGTCGGGAACGTGGACGTCGCCGGAGACCGGGAAGCCCGCGGCCACGTCGACCGTCTCGCCCGGCATCCCGTGGTACCAGCCGAAGGGCGGGCCGGCGATCGCACCGCCTGCCTCGGGGACGGCCCGGGCGACCCGCTCGAAGGCCTCGCTGAAGAAGCCCGTCAGGTCGCCCATCGGCACGACACGGCGCACCATCGCCACGGTCTCGGGCGGTACCTCGGTGAGCTCGACGTCAACCATCGGGTGCCCCTCTCTCTCACCCTCCAGACTCGCAGCGGACCCCGCCACGCACCAGCGCCCGAGCCTGTCTTCCCCATCACGCCACCGGCGCCTACCGTGGGTGGACGACGACGAGGAGGCGGCGATGGCAGGCTCGGCGGACCGCACGACCCGACCGACGGATGCCGACGTCACGGCATACCTGGATGCCGTTCCGGACGCGCGGCGTCGGGCCGACGCCCTCGAGGTCCTCGACCTCATGCGCCGGGCCACCGGGGCCGAGCCGCGGATGTGGGGACCCTCGATGGTCGGGTTCGGTCGCCAGCCGTACCGCACGGCCGACGGCAAGGAGCGCGAGTGGTTCGCCGTGGGGCTCGCGCCGCGCAAGGCGGCCCTGACGCTGTACGGCCTGACGTCGTACGGCAGCAACACCGACCTCCTCGAGCGGCTGGGTCGGCACACGACGGGCAAGGGGTGCGTGTACGTCAAGCGTCTCGACGACGTCGACCGCGACGTGCTCACCGAGCTCGTGCGACGCGCCTGGGACGAGAACAACGACACCCCCTGCTGAGCCACCCCGGAAGCCTCGCCGGCCCGCCCCCCGACCCCCACCGACCCCGCGACCCCACCGCCGCGACGGCAGGTGGAAGGGGAGGGTCTCCGCCTGGGGGACAATCGGGGGCGATGACCCTCACCGACCGCCTCACCGGCGCCTCCGCCGCCGGCGCGGACGGGGCCTTCGACGTCTTCCTCGACTGGGCGGGTGAGCGGGGGTTCAGCCTGTACGCCGCCCAGGAGGAGGCGGTGCTCGCGCTCGCGAGCGGGGCGCACGTCGTGCTCGCGACGCCGACCGGGTCCGGCAAGTCGCTCGTCGCCGTCGCCGCGCACGCGCAGGCCCTCGCCGAGAAGCGGCCGAGCTGGTACACCGCCCCGATCAAGGCGCTCGTCAGCGAGAAGTTCTTCGCGCTCGTCGAGATCTTCGGCGCCGAGCAGGTCGGCATGCTCACCGGGGACGCCGCCGTCAACCCGACGGCCCCGATCATCTGCGCGACGGCGGAGGTGCTGGCCAACCACGCCCTGCGGGACCGCGAGCTCGTGGACATCGGGCTCGTCGTCATGGACGAGTTCCACTTCTACACCGAGCCCGACCGGGGATGGGCGTGGCAGGTGCCGCTGCTGCTCATGCCCGACACGCAGTTCCTCCTCATGTCGGCGACGCTCGGCGACACCCGCCCCTTCGAGGCGGACCTCACGCGCCGCACGGGTCGTGAGACGGTCCCGGTCACCGGCGCCGAACGGCCTGTGCCACTGGAGTTCTCGTGGGTTCTGACGCCCGTGCACGAGACGCTCGAGCTGCTGCTGCGTGACGACCGGGCGCCGGTGTACGTCGTCTCGTTCACCCAGGCCGCGGCGGTGGAGCAGGCCCAGGCCCTCGCGAGCGTCGACATCGTGTCGTCGGCGCGCAAGGCGGCGATCAAGGATGCCGTCGGCCACTTCCGCTTCGGGAAGGGCTTCGGCGCGACGCTGCGCCGGCTCGTCCTGCACGGCATCGGCGTGCACCACGCGGGCATGCTGCCGAAGTACCGCCGGCTCGTCGAGACGCTCGCGCAGGCCGGCCTGCTCGCCGTCATCTGCGGCACGGACACGCTCGGCGTCGGCATCAACGTGCCGATCCGCACCGTGCTGCTCACGTCGCTGACGAAGTACGACGGGCGCAAGCAGCGGGTGCTGCGGGCGCGCGAGTTCCACCAGATCGCGGGGCGCGCGGGGCGGGCCGGGTTCGACACCGTCGGCTACGTCGTCGTGCAGGCCCCCGAGCACGTCGTCCTCAACGCCAAGGCCCTCGCCAAGGCGGGCGAGGACCCGAAGAAGCGGCGCAAGGTGGTGCACAAGAAGCCGCCCGAGGGCACCCTGACCTACACGGAGTCGACGTTCGAGCGGCTCGTCCTGGCCCAGCCCGAGCCACTCACGTCGAAGATGCGGGTCAACCACGCGATGGTGCTCAACGTCCTCGACCAATGGGAGGGCCAGCAGGCCGCGCTGCACACGCTGCTCCTCGACAACCATGAGGAGCCAGGGCGGCGCGACGCACTCGTCGAGCGGGCGGTGCAGGTGCTGGGGTCGCTGCTGCGGGCCGGCGTCGTCGAGCCGGACGACGGGTCGACCCTCGAGGACTGGCTACCCGCAGAGTCGACGATCGCGCCGGATGCCGTTGCCGCCGTTGGCGATTCATCGTCTCCGGGTGCGGTGGGCGGGTCCGAGGCGGATGGCATCCGGGAGGCGACGGCGGGCGACCTCGGGCCGATCGGCCGGCTCCTCGCGGCGGCCGGGCACTCGGTCGAGGCCGAGGCCGCCGCGTCGACCGGGACGGTCGAGGCGACGGAGGCGGAGGCGCCGGCGGGGGCGCCGGCGAAGGCCGAGCCGGCCGAGTCGTCCCGGCCGGCCGAGCGGTCACGGCTCGAGGCGTTCGTGCGGGGGGAGGGCCGGCGCTACGCCGAGGGCCCGTTCCAGGTCGCGCTCGAGCTCCAGGACGGGTTCGCGCTCAACCAGCCGTTGTCGGCCTTCGCCCTGGCCACCCTCGAGATGCTCGACCCCGGGGCGCCCGGCTACGCGCTCGACGTCGTGAGCGTCATCGAGGCCACGCTCGACGACCCTCGACAGGTGCTCATGGCGCAGCGTTTCGAGGCGCGGGGGCAGGCCGTCGGGGCGATGAAGGCCGACGGGATGGACTACGAGGACCGGATGGACGCCCTCGACGACGTCACCTGGCCGCGGCCGCTCGCCGAGGAGCTCGAGACGGCGCTGCGGGTCTACCGGCAGCGGCACCCGTGGGTCGACCCCCGCGACCTGTCGCCGAAGTCGGTGGTTCGCGAGATGTACGAGCGGGCGATGACGTTCGGGGAGTTCGTGGCACACCACAAGCTGTTCCGCGCGGAGGGGGTCGTGCTGCGCTACCTCACCGACGCCTACCGCGCGCTGCGCTCGACGGTGCCGACGTCGGCGCGCACCGAGGAGCTCGACGACATCGTCGAGTGGCTCGGCGAAGTCGTGCGGCACACCGACTCGAGCCTGCTCGACGAGTGGGAGGCACTCGCGAACCCCACCGATGAGCCGGCCACCGAGGTGCGTGCGCCGTCGGAGAACCGGGCGTTGTCGGCCAACGCGCGCGCGCTTCGGGTCATGGTGCGGCAGAGCATGTTCCGTCGGGTCGAGCTGTTGGCACTCGGTCGGTTCGCCGCCCTGGCCGCGCTAGACGGCGGGCTCACCGAGGAGGAGTGGCGGGCCGCGACCGCGGGCTACCTCGCGGAGTACGGGGAGCTCGGGACGGGTCCGGAGGCGCGCGGGCCGGCGCTCTTCCACGTCGTCGAGGAGGGCGACGTGTGGCACGTCGCCCAGGTCCTCGACGACCCCGAGGGCGACCGCGACTGGCGGATCACCGCCGAGGTCGACCTCCCAGCGACCGACGAGGCGGGCGAGCTCGTGCTCGTCGTCACCGGCCTCGGCCCGGCCTGAGGTGGCTGGCCCCGACCACGCCACGACCCTGCCGCTTGCCGGAACAGTGCCCAGCGTGCTCGATCTCGGCCACGACGCCGAGCAACTTGCGGGTCCGCCGGCGGATCTTGAGGGTCCACTGCACGAGTCAGAACGGCGGCTGCTCGTCGTCGCGCTGGCCGCGTCTCCGCGCACTCCACGGCCCCGGGTCCTGCTGGCCTGACCGTGGCGTTCGGCGTTGGCGGTGTGCCCGGCCCGTCGGGTTCCAAGCGGCGGGTAGGGGAGCCGGAAGCAGCTCGATGTCCGTCCCCTGCCGCCGCAACCGCCGAACGGTCGCCACGGTGACGTCGGTCCAGGGCCCGACGACGGTGTGCTCGAGGACGAACTCGACCGCACTGTGCGGTCCGTCCTGCGGCAGTCGGCTCCAGTGACCGCAGGTGCGGGCTCCCGGTCCGGCAGGGGCGCCCACGGTCTCCTCGACCGGCCCGCCGGTTCTCACCGTGCCGGCCTCTCGCGCGGGTGCGGGCACCGACGGCCGGGCATGCTCGGGTCCCTCGCCGTCCGACGACCGATCGGCGGGCAACCGGAGAGCGTGCAGCGCATCCACCGCACGGGTGACCCGCACGACGTCGGCAGGGTCGACCCAGCTGACCGTGCCGTCGCGCGCCAGCCGGACGCGCCACCCCGGGCGCTGCTTGATGCGGTGATGTCGTCGGCAGACGCACATGAGGTTCGCAGCCGACGTCGGGCCGGTCGGCCACGGGCGGACGTGGTCGAGATCGCAGAACCTTGCCGCGACCGAACACCCGGGGAACCTGCATCGTCGGTCCCGTGCCCGGACGAAGGCAGCGAGCCGGGCCGACGGGCGATAGGCGCGCTCGACGACGTCCGGCAGGTCGAGGAGCGCACCCGTGTCGGCGTCGCACGGGCGGAGGGACACTGTCGGTGGGGTGCGGCCGCTCGATCGGCCGCGACGTCGGCGGCTGGCGCGATCCTGCTGGGCGGCGCGGGCCTCCCGGAGCATCCGGCGCAGCCACGCGCCGGAGACGAGGACGGGGTCGCCCGGCAGGAGGCCGCCCACCTCGAGGAGGTCGTCGTGCTCGGGGGCGGCGTCGGCGGCGGCCGAACGGGCGGGAAGGAACGCGGACCCAGTGAGCCGGGCCGGGTCGGACGCGGAGCTGGCAGCAGCGGCCGGGGCAGGCGCATCCTCCCCCGCAGCGGACCGGTCACCACCGTGCGCCTCGTCGCGAACTCCCGAGTTGTCTCTGCTGTCCGCAGCCGCATCCGGCGTGCCGGCCGTCGCTCCGGAGCCGGCCGGTGCCTCGGATGCGGCGGGTGTCCCGGTGCCAGTGGGCGCCTCGCAGCCGGCGGGCGTCTTGGAGCCAGTGGGTGTCTCGGTGCCGGCGGGCGCCCCGGTGCCCGTAGGGGTCTCGGAGCCGGCTCGTGCCTTGGCGCCAGCGGGTGCCTCGGCGCCAGCGGGTGTCTCGGAGCCAGTGGGTGTCTCGGAGCCCGCGGGTGGCTCGGACCCAGTGGGGGCCGGTTCACCCTCATTTCGGACGTCGCCTTCCGGCACGGTGAGCCCGACCGTGACCTCGATGGTGGCCCGGCCGGCGACGAGGTCGGTGAGGGCCTTCGCACGAGCCCGCCCGATGGGGGCGCAGACGCCGTCGGCGACGTAGCGCTGCGCCAGGGCGTCGATGGCGGCCCACGCGACGGCGGCCTCCTCGGACGGGAAGGTGCCGTCCCAGCGGTCGACCCCCGGCTCGTGCGCCCACCGTCGGAGCCCGCAGCGCTCGCGTGCCCGGGTGGCCCGCTGCCTCAGCAGGTCGGGACTGATCCGCCCCAGCACCCGACGGCACCGTTGACGGAGCACGGCCGGCTCGTCGGTGGCCAGGTGGGGCTCGAGCGCGAGCACGACCGCGGAGGCCACCTCGGCCGGGGCGTCCTCGAGCTCGTCGGCGACGATGCTCGCGCAGTAGCCGTCGAGCACTCCCGCCGCCATCGCCTCGTGGAGGCCCCCCAGCCCGGTCGACGCACCGAGGGATTCGGCCCCCGGCACGTCGGCGGCACACCGGATGGCGAGCCGCACCCGGCTCTCGGCATGGGTGTGGCTGATGGGAAGCACCCCGGACAGCACGTCGGGCGCATCGAGGGCGAGGTGCCCCAGTGCCCGTGGGACGTCGACGACCGTGCCGTCCTCGTCGAGCTCGCGCTCGACGGCCGCCAGGCGCGCGATGGCGGCATCCTGCGCGGCAGTGGCGACGTTGACGACCTCCTGGCAGTGGGCGACGATCGCCAGCCACTCCCGCGTCGACCGGCTGGACGGCGGTCGGGACGCCTCTTCGACGAGCGAGGCAACCGCTGCGGACGAGCCGTGGTCGCGCATGGCGTCCCCGAACGGCACGTCGGCCGCGCCGACGGCACCTGCAGCAGCCCCCACCACAACTCACCTCCCCCTGAAGTGTTGTCTCCCAGCGCTTTTCCGATCTCCTTGCACTCTATCCGGCGCCACCGACAACCCCTCGACACCATCCACAGGCCGGCCACGAGGACCGCCCGGACCGGCAGCCTGCGCCGACACCCCCGACACCGACACCGCGGCCGTCGAGCGGTGGCTCGAGGACGACTGGCGCCCCGCTTCCACGAGTGGCTCGGCTTCACCGCGATGGCGAAGCCACCAAAGGCGCGGTGCCACGGCATCCAGCTCGGGTGACCGGCTGGATGCCGTGTCCTCACGGAGTCTGCGAGGTGTCCAGCTGCTGGGTGAGGTAGGCGGGCAGGCCGATCCGCATGATGGCCTCGATCTGGCCCTCGAACCAGTCGGCGTGCTTCTCCTCGTCGCGCACCATCTCCTCGAAGATGGCGGCGGTGCCGTGGTCGCCGAGGTCGTGGCACTCCTGGGCGGAGGCGTTGAACTGGGCGACGGCCGCGATCTCGCTCTCGAGCGCGAGGCGGAGCATCTCCTCGGCGTCCTCCCCGACGCGGATCGGGTTGAGCTTCTGGATGTTCGGGTGCCCCTCGAAGGACAGGATGCGGGTGATGAGGGCGTCGGCGTCGCGCATCTCGTCGATCGACAGGTCGTAGAAAACCTTGCCGAGCCGGGGGAAGCCCCAGTTGTCGAGCATCCGGGCGTGGAGGAAGTACTTGTTCACGACGCTCAGCTCGAACGTCAGTGCGTCGTTGAGGAGTTCGACGACCCGCGGGTCAACTGGCCGCATGGATGGGCTCCGCACTCTCGGGGACCTGGCTCGCCACATGCTCGCACACCAGTCGTCGCACCGAGAAGACGCACGCCCCGCAGTCCCGGCCCGCGCCGGTCGAGCGGCAGACCTGCGCGAGGTTGCTCGCCCCGGCCTCGACGGCCCGCGCGATCGCCGCGTCGTTGACGACGTGGCAGTGGCAGACGATCACGTGCGTCTCCTCTCGCGGTGCTCGGGGCGGGCCAGGGACCCTCGAAGGTGAGGCTTACCTAACCAGATGGTGCCGGATCCGGACAACTCGGCGGAACCGGCCTTCCGCAGGGCGGAACACCGGGACACCGGATGCCGTCCTACCCGCGGTGAGCGCGCGTGTGGCTGCCGGGGCGACCACCTCCGCACTCACGGCCGGGAACCGGCGATGTATCACCCCGCCGGCCCACCCCCTCTTGGTGGGGGACGCGCCGCAGCCCCGCGGCACCATCCCTCCCGACCCAGGAGTCGACGTGACCGCACGGCACCCGTTCTCGTTCCTCGTCCACCCGCGCACCCGGCTCTCCGAGGACCTCTCCCGGGTCTGGCGCCCGCTCGGCCGGGTGCCCGACGGCGTGTACGACACCGCGCTGCGCCGGCTGCCGCTCGCGCCGGTGACGATGGCCGGCATCGAGATCGGGGGCGAGCGCGTCGGTCACGTCGTCCTCGTGCCCTTCGGCGCCCGCCACCTCCTCCAGGCCCCCGCCGAGGGACGCGCCCGCGTCGCCCGGGCCGTCGACCGCGCCGTCCGGCTCGGGTCGGGCACGGTCGGGCTCGGCGCACTGACGGCGACCGTGACCGGCGGCGGCGTCGCGCTGCGCGACCGCACCGACATCGGCGTGACGAACGGCAACGCCTTCACGGCGGCGACCGTCGACAGCCAGGCCCGCCACCTGCTCGAGTCCCTCCCCTGGGCGTCCGAACGACACGTCGCCGTCGTCGGCGCGACCGGGAGCGTCGGCACCGCCGTCGCCCGGCTGCTCGCGCGCGACGGCGCCGTCGGCCGCCTCACCCTCGTCGCCCGCGCCGCCCCACGCCTCGAGGCCCTCGCCGCCGACGTCGGGCGCGCCGTCCCCACGCTCACGAGCACCGACGTCGCGGCGGCGGCGAACGCGGACCTCGTCATCCTGCTCACCGCCTCGGCCGACTGCGTCCTGGCCCCGGAGCACCTCGCCCCGAACGCCCTCGTGCTCGACGCGACCCAGCCGCGCAACACCTCGCCCGACCTGCTCACCCAGCGCCCGGACGTGACCGTCGTCGACGGCGGCGTCGTCGACATCCCCTCGCTGCGGATCGTCGGCGGCGACATCGGACTTCCCCACGGCCGCGCCTACGCATGCTTCGCCGAGACCGCCCTGCTCGCCCTCAGCGGGCACCGCGGCCACTTCTCGATCGGCGCGCCGGGGCTCGACCTCGTCGACCGCACCCGCGACCTCGCCGCCGGCCTCGCCCACCTCGGGTTCGTCCCCGCGCCGCCGACGAGCTTCGGGCGGCCGATCGAGGATGCCGTGCCGGCCCTTTCGGCCGTACCGGCCGTGCCGCAGCCCTCGGCGGTCGCGGCATGACCCGGGTCGTGCTCGTCGGGGGCGGGTACGTCACGATCCACGCCTACGCCGGGCTCGTCCGCCGTCTGCGCCGACGGGTGCGCTCCGGCGAGGTCGAGGTCGTCGTCCTCACCGCCGACCCGAGCCACAGCTTCCACGGGTTCACCGGGGAGGTGCTCGCCGGCATCCTCCCCTACGAGCGCACCCGCACCCTCCTGACGACGGCGTGCCCGCTCGCGCGCGTCGTGCACGCCGTCGTCACCGAGGTCGACCGCGAGCGGCGAACCGTCACCTACGTGCGGATCGGCGACGCCCCGCACTGCACCCAGACCCTCGCCTGGGACCACCTCGTCGTCGGTACCGGCGGTCGCGAACCCGCCTCGCGCGTGCCCGGTCTCGCCGAGCACGGGTTCACCCTGCGCGCGCCGGGGGACATCGAGCGGCTCGCGGCCCGGGTGGCTGCAGGCGGCTCGCCCACCGGCGAGCACGGCCCGACCGTCGTCGTCGCCGGCGGCGGCCTCGCCGGGGTGGAGCTCGCGGCGGCGATCGCCGACCGCGGGGGGCACCGCGTCGAGCTCGTCCACGCCGGGCCGTCGGTGCTGCCCGAGCTCGCCGACCAGCCCCGGCTCGTGCGGCGCGCCGAGGCCGAGCTCGCGCGCCTCGGTGTCGTGCTCCACCTCGGGGTCCGCCTCGCCGAGGTGACCGCGACGTCCGCACGGCTGTCCGACGGCACGGTGCTCGCCACCCGGACCGTCGTCGCGACGACCGGTCAGCGCCCGGTTCCCGTCCCCGGCCTCGGCGACGAGCTGCGCGACCTCCAGGGCCGGCTCACGACCGCACCCGACCTCTCCGTCGCCGACCGTGTCTGGTCGGCCGGCGACGCCGCGCGCGTCGCCCACCCGCGCACCGGCGACCCCGTGCCGGCGAACGCGCTGTGGGCCATCAAGGCCGGCCACCACCTGGGGGACAACGTCGCCCGGACCCTCCTCGGCCATCCCACCCGGCCGTTCGCCTACCGCGGCCTCGGTCGGGCGGCGTCGTTCGGCATGGGGCGCTCGGTCTCCGAGCTCTACGGCGTCCCCTTCACCGGGCTGCCCGCCTGGCTGCTGCGGCTCGCCTTCTTCCTGCGCTTCATGCCGTCGCGACGCACCGCCGCGGCGACCCTCGTCGACGTCGTGCGAGCCTCGTCCCGCCGGCGGCAGCGTCCGGATGCCGTCGCGGCACCCCTGCCCCAACCCTCGCCGGCGCGGTCGGTGCGGTCCGGGGCCGCAGCCTGAGCCACGGCATCCCAAGGTTCGACAGACCCGGGGCAAGGTCCGTCGTGGATGCGGCCGCCCGGGCCCGGGTCGGGGACACTGGCACGATGCGAGTCGCCGGAGCCCACGTCCTGCTCACCGGGGCGACCGGTGACATCGGCCGGCACCTCGCGAGCCGCCTCGCGCAGGCGGGGGCACGCGTCACGCTCGTGGCCCGCAGCCGCGCGCCGCTCGACGCCCTCGCCGCGCAGGTCGGTGGGCACGCCCTGCCGACCGACCTCACCGACCGCGCCGCGCTGCGGGGCGTCGTCCCTGCGGCCGAGTCCGCCCTCGGGCCCGTCGACGTGCTCGTCAACAACGCGGGCACCGAGACCGCCGGCCACCTCGCCGACCTCGACGCCGACGGCCTCGAGGAGCTCGTGGCCCTCAACCTCCTCGCCCCCGCCGAGCTGTGCCGGCAGGCCCTGCCCGGCATGACGGCACGCGGCCGGGGTCACCTCGTCAACATCTCCTCGCTCGCCGGGGTCGGGACCGTCCCGGGCCTCGCGGCCTACGGCGCCACCAAGGCCGGCCTGACCCACCTCACGTCGGGCCTGCGCGCCGACCTGCGCGGCGGGCCGGTCGGCACCCTGGCGGTCGAGATCGGGCCCGTCGCGTCCGTCATGATGGGCCGGATCGGCAGCCACCCCCCGGCGGCCGCCGCCTTCGAGCGCCTCCTGCAGGCCCGGGCGCTGACCATGCTCGACCCCGACGACGTGGCCCGCGCGGTTGTCGCCGCGGTCGAGAGCGGTCGCCCGACGCTGCGGATGCCGCGGCGCACCGCGCCGCTCGCCGCCGTCACCCATGCACCCCGCAGCCTCGTGCGGCTCGCTCTGACCGGCATCCACCCGAGCCGCGCGCGAACGGCAGAGCACGCGCCGTGAACCGCGCGCACCGCCCGAGCAGCCACCGGGTCCCCGTCCGGCGCAAGATCGCGGTCGCGACCTGGCGCCCCTCGAGCGACGGGCGGATCTACGCGCGGATGGAGGTCGACGCGACCGCCGCGCTCGCGTACGTCGAGCGGGTGCGGGCGGCCTCCGCCGAGCGGGTCACGCTGACCCACGTCGTCGGGGCGGCGCTCGGCCGGGCGCTGCGCGACGTGCCGGAGGTCAGGGCCCGGGTCGTGCTCGGCCGGCTGCGGCCCCTCGAGGCCTGCGACATCGGGTTCGCCGTGGACATCGGCCGCGGCTCGGACCTGGCGCCGATCAAGGTGCACGACGTCGACCGCCTCGACCCGCTCGAGCTCGCCCGCGCCGTGGATGCCGGGGCGCGGCGGGTGCGCGGTGGTGACGACCACGCCTACCGGCGCACGTCGGGCCTCGTCGGCCTGGCCCCCGCATGGGCGCTGCGGCCGGTCATGGCGGCGGCGAGCCTCGTCGCGGGAGGCCTCGGTCGCGGGATCGTGGGGCAGCCCGGCTTCCCGCTCGGCACCGCGTTCGTGTCGAACGTCGGGAGCCTCGGGCTCGACGAGGCCTTCCTGGCCCCGCTGCCGTTCGCGCGCACCCCCGTCTACCTCGCCGTGGGATCGGTGCAGCAGCGCGCCGTCGTCGTCGACGGGGAGGTCGTCGCCCGGCCGGTCCTCGTGCTCGTCGCGACGGCCGACCACCGGGTCGTCGACGGCGTGCACGCGGGACAGCTGGCGACCATCGTCCGCGAGCTCGTGACCCACCCCGAGCGGCTCGACCACCCGCCCCGCTGACGCCCTCGCGGAGAACCGCCGTCAGACCACCGGTCGCCGGGCCGTCGGGTAGGGGGTCAGCAGCTGGTCGACCGGGGCGTGGTCGTCGGTCAGCACCATCGCGTCACCGACCCACGTGTCGAGCTCGGCGCCCTCGACGACGCCCCAGGCGAGCCCCTGTGCGGCGAACCCCTCACGCAGGGCGGGCAGGTCGAGCGGCGCGTCCGAGCCGATGGCGACGAGGTTGCCGCCGGCGCCGACCCCGCGGGCCAGGGTCACCGGGTCGGCGGCGAGCGCGACGTGGTCGAAGACCGTGCGCATCGTCGCGAGCTCGGCCCGCGCGAAGCCGAGCGGGGCGTGGTCGATGAGGTTCGCGGCGTACACGCCGTCGGGACGCAGCACCCGGCGGACCTCGGTGAGGGCCTCGCGCGTCGTGAGGTGCCACGGGACGCTCAGGCCGCCGAACGCGTCGCCGACGACGAGGTCGCGGCTGTCGGTGCCGAGGGTGCGCACGCCGAGGCGGGCGTCCTCGACCCGCACCTCCAGGCCCGCGCGGGTGACGAGCCCGAGCCGTTCCTCGTCGAGCTCGAGCACCCCGGGGTCGATCTCGGAGACGACGCTCGTCGTGCCGGGGCGCGCCTGGGCGAGGTACCGCGGCAGGGTGAGGCCGCCGCCGCCGAGGTGGTAGGCCGCGAGCGGCGTGTCGGCGGGGAAGCCGGTGTCGGCCACCGCGGCGAGGGCCTGGACGTACTCGAACTCGAGGTGGGTCGGGTCCTCGAGGTCGACGTAGGAGTGGCGCAGCCCATCGAGCACGAGCACCCGCCCGGTGGGGCGCTCGGGGTCGGTGAGCACCTGCGCGCAGTGGTACACCGTCTCCGCCTCGCACTGGCCGGGGCCGAGCGCGGCGCCCACGGCTCCCGGGACGAGGAGCACGGCGGGCAGGACCGCCGCCCGGACGCCGCGCACCCGCAGCTCGACCGCGACCGCGGCGACGACGAGCAGCACCCCGGTGGTGACGAGCACGGCGCTGACGGGCAGCGCGGCGACGAAGACGAAGCCGGTGAGCACGGTGCCCGCGATGGCCCCGACGGTGCCGATGCCGGAGAGCCGCCCGACGACGCTGCCGGTCTCGGCGAGGTCGGTGAGCACGAGCTTGGTGACCATCGGCGACACGGCGGAGAGCAGGGCACCGGGCACGAGGATGGCGAGCATGGCCACGAGCAGGGCCCCGCCGGACCCGGCCGTCTCCCCGGCGGCCCGCACGACGAACGGGGTCGCGGCGACGGCGACACCCGACGCGGCGAGCAGCGGCCCGAGCGCGTTGCGCGGCGGCATCGTGTCGGCGGCCCGACCGCCCGCCCAGGCGCCCGCCGCGATGGCGGCGAGCGCGATCCCGATGACGATCGTGCTCGTCTCGAGGGTGAGGCCGAGGTACGGGGCGAGGAGGCGCAGGGCGGTGAGCTCGACGACGAGCACCGCGGCGCTCGACCCGAAGACGAGGGCGCCGGCGGCCACCGGCCCCAGGGTGGCGGGGACGGGTGCCGGTTCGGGGCCCCGGGTCATTGCTCGGCCCCCGGTCGTCGACAGGACATAGGTGAACCTACCCCGAGCAAGCGAGCGGTGCGTCGGTGTGCACCGTCGAACAGGCAGTACCCGGCAAGACGGTCGCCCTCCACGCTCAGACCCACGGACATCTCAGGGGTACTGCCTGTCGGGCGGCACGGGTCGGCCCCCGTGCAGGGCGGCCCCGGCCCGGCGGCCCCCGTCCGGCGGCCCCTGTCCGGCCGCCCCGGCCCGCCGCCGTACGATCTGCGCGTGACCGGGACGCAGGAACGCGCCGTGCGGATGCTCCGCGCGACGGTCGCGACCCTCGTCGTCATCGGCCTCGGCCACTCGGCGCACACCCTCGGCGGAGGCGCCGGACCCCAGCCCCTTGCCGTCACCGTGCTCGCCCTGCTCGTCGCCCCGCTCGTCTGGGCGGTCGTGCGGGGGCGCGCCACGGCATCCCGCATGGTCCTGGCGATGGCCGCCGGCCAGCTCGTCACCCACGCCGCCCTCGTCGCCATGGCGCCCGGCAGCGGCACCGCGGCGGCGGCGCACCTCCACGGCGACGCGGCCCTGGTCGTCGCGGCACCCCCTGCCGGGGGTGCCGACCTCACCGCCGCGCTCCACCTGACGCCGGGCATGCTCCTCGCCCACGCGCTGGCGACCGTGCTGGCAGCCGTCCTTCTCTCCCACGGCGAGGATGCCGTGCGCGCGGCGGTCCGCCAGCTGCTCCCCGACCGGCCCCCGGTCGGGACCATGGTGGGCCGGCGGCCCCTCGCGCCGCCGGCTCGACCCGCCGTGCTCACCGGACGGGCCGTGGGCCCGGTCGGCGGGCGCGGCCCCCCGCTGCCCGTCTCCTGACCCGACCCGGCGTCCGGGAGGTCGTCCACCGGGACACCTCTGGCCGGGCGTCCGCGTACGCGCCGCGGGCCGGGTCGACCGCTCGCCGACCCCTTCCCCTGCGGGACCGTCCCGCGCCTCGCCCAGGAGACCCCATGTCCCACCCCACCCGCCCGTTCCTCCCCCGACTCGGCCTCGCCGCCGGCTCCGCCGCCCTGCTCGTCCTCCCCCTCTCGGCCTGCGCGTCGGACGCGACCACGCCGACGAGCGCGACGGCATCCGCCTCGTCCTCGACCACCACGGCGGAACTCGTCCTCGACGACGGCTGGGTCAAGGCCGTCCCCGCCGCCGCCGACGGGACCGCGCCGTCGAGCATGATGACGGCGATGTTCGGCACCGTGCGGAACCCGACCGACCACGAGGTCACCCTCACCGGGGGCAGCAGTGCCGTCGCCGGGCTCGTCGAGATCCACGAGACGGTGCGCACCGACAGCGGCGGCATGCAGATGCAGCCGAAGCCGGGGGGCATCGTCCTGCCCGCCGGCGGGAGCCACACGCTGCAGCCCGGGGGCGACCACGTCATGCTCATGGACCTCTCCGCGCCCCTCGAGTCGGGCACGACGACGACCGTCACGGTGACGACGAGCGATGGCGACATCGCCCTGACGGTGCCGGTGCGCAGCTTCACCGGTGCGGAGGAGTCGTACGTGCCGAGCCCGACGCACTCGTGAGCGCCGACGGCGACCGTGCGGCGGGCACCGACCGCCGCACGGTCCTGCTCTCGGGGCTCGCCGGGGCCGGGCTCGCGGCGGGTGCGGCGGTCGCGACGGTGGCCGGCGGCGCGCCGTCCGCTCTGCGTGCGGGTGCCGACGGCACGGTGGCCACCCCGACGACCTCCCCGGCCGGCACGTCGTCCACCTCGGCCCCCGCTGCTCCCGCCGTCTCCTCCGGCGCCACCGCCTCGGCTCGGCCGTTCCGCGGGACGCACCAGGCCGGCATCCTCGAGGCTCCTCCCGCCCACGCGACGTTCGTGGCCCTCGACCTCGAGGAGGGGGCCGACGCCGACACCGTCCGGCGCCTCCTTACTGTGTGGACCGACGACATCGAGCGCCTCACGGCCGGGCGCGGGACGCTGACCGACCTCGAGCCGGAGCTCGCCGCGGTGACGGCCGCGCTCACGGTGACCGTCGGGGTGGGGCGCCGGGTCGTGGAGGCGGCCGGCGCGCCGGTGCCCGACTGGCTGGGGCCGCTGCCCGCGTTCGCGGTCGACCGGCTCGACCCCCGCTGGGGAGGTGGGGACCTGCTGCTGCAGATCTGCGCGACGAGCCCGACGACCGTCGCCCACGCGCAGCGGCGGCTGCTCACCGGGGTCGCCGGGCTCGCGCGCCCCCGCTGGGTGCAGCGCGGCTTCCGGGAGCCGCACGAGGGGCCCGGGGTGCCCATGCGCAACCTCTTCGGGCAGGTCGACGGCACCGTGCAACCCGACGTCGCCGGCCTCGACGCCGACCTGCTGTGGGTCGGGGATGCCGGCCCGGCGTGGCTGCGCGGTGGCAGCTCGGTCGTCGTGCGGCGCATCGAGATGGACCTCGACGGATGGGACCGGGCCGACCGCAGGGCTCGCGAGAACTCGATCGGGCGGCGGCTCGACACCGGGGCCCCGGTGACCGGCGGCGCGCTCGACGACGCCCCCGACCTCGCGGCGGTCGACGACCTCGGCTTCCACGTCGTCGACGACGCCGCGCACGTCCGACGTGCACACGCGAGCGCGCCGCACGAGCGCTTCCTGCGCCGGCCGTACTCGTACGACGACCCGCCCGCTGCGGGCGCGACGAGCTCGAGCGGCCTCGTCTTCGTCGCGTACCAGGCCGACCCGGTGCGCCAGTTCGTGCCCGTGCAGGCGCGGCTGGCCGAGCTCGACCTGCTCAACCTGTGGACCACCCCGGTCGGCTCGGCCGTCTTCGCCGTGCTGCCGGGTGCCGCCGACGGGGAGGTGCTCGGGGCGGCCATGCTCGGCTGACGGACGGAGGTGCTCGCGGCGGCCAGGCTCGGCTGCGGGCGGGCCCCGAGTGGCCGGGCCCGCCGCCGGCATCCTGCTGGCTTCCCACCGGCGACCCGCGGGCGTCAGGTGGCCTCCCGCGGGTGTCCCGCTGGCGCGCGCGATACCCCAGGGGGTATAGTTGGACCATGACCACCGCGCCGGACGCTGTCGCCCCCGACGAGCCGACGAAGCCGTCGATGACCCTCGACCCCTCGAGGATGGGCCGTGCCGTCGAGGGCCTCGAGCAGGCCCGGGCTCGGATCGGCGACGTCCTCGCGATGATCGAGCAAGGCGAGGGGTGCGCCGACATCGTCCAGGAGCTCGCCGCCGTCTCGACCGCCCTCGACCGGGTCGGCTTCGGGGTCATCGCGCTCGGCCTGCGCCAGTGCGCCAGCAACCCCGACGCGCAGGAGATGGATGCCGCGACGATGGAGCGGCTCTTCCTCACCCTGGCCTGACGTCAGTCCCCGGCTCGACGTCCGACACACGCCCGGCGGGTGCGCCGGCGCACGCGCACGCAGGGCCTGGCGTGCGCACCGGCGCACCCGCACGCAGGGCCTGATGGTGGATGCCGCGCGCGTCACCACCGCCTCGCACGCCTGCGCGGCCTCGTCGACCCGGGACGACGAACGGCAGGGACCCGTGGTGGGGTCTCTGCCGTTCGGTGCGCGTGCGCAAGGGGGGATTTGAACCCCCACGCCCTTTCGGACACTGGCACCTGAAGCCAGCGCGTCTGCCGTTCCGCCACTTGCGCGTGACGCTCGCGTGAGCAGACACAGTGTGCCCGATGCGGTGCCGATGCTCCAAAGCGGGACGCCGCGGCGCTGCACGGCGGGGCACGGCGGCGCTCCACGGCGGGGCGCGGCGGCACTCCACGGCGGGGTGTGGCGGCGCTCCACGGCGGGGATGCCACGGCGCGAGGCGGCGGCCAAGAGGAGCCGCGCCTCCCGCACGGGCCTGCGACCCCGGCCTCAGGCCCAAGGTTCGAAGACCTCCTGACCCCGGCGGCAGGCTGGTCCGACACCCCGGAGAGAGGCGTTGGGCCCCCGCACAAACTCCTGCCCGGGATGCTTGCACCGCGAAAGGAATTCCTTTCGCGGTGCAAGCACCACTGGCGCAAGGTTCTCGGGCCGCGGCGTACTCGGCGCGGCGTGCGCGGCGGGCGGCGTACTCGGCGCGGCGTGCGCGGCGGGCGGCGTGCCTCGCCGCGCGGCGTGCGCGGCGGGCGGCGTGCCTCGCCGCGCGACGTCCCCCGGGCACGGCGAGCCCGGGCGCGGCCGTTCCTCACGACATTGCCGGCGCCTCGGCCCCCTCGAACCCGCAGTCGCCGCGGTTGCCCCGCGCCTTGAGCCGCACGCCCGGTAGGCCGGGAGCCGGGATGCGGTCGACCGCCCCCTCGTACCCCTCGACGCGCCCGAAGCGCTCCGTGCCCGACTCCCATTCCTCGCGCGCCGCGACGACGTCCTCGTGCGAGCGCCCGATGAAGTTCCACCACATGACGACCTGCTCGCCGAAGGGCTCTCCACCGAGCACGAGCACCCGCGCCCCCTCCGCGCCCGCCTCGAGCCGGACCGAGGGATGCCGTCCGGCCCCCACGACGGCCAGCTCGCCGCGCGCGACGGCGCGTCCCGAGAACGTCGCCGACCCCGTGTCGACGAGCACGGCGACCTCGAACCCGTCGGCCACCGGCACGTCGACGACGGCCCCGGGGTCCAGGACGACCTCGGCCCCGACGAGCGCGGACTCCACTCGCACCGGCGACGCCGCCCCCCACAGCGCCCCGACGAACACCTGCGCCCGCACCCCCTCGGCGACGTCGAGCACCGCCGGCACGTGGTGCTCGAAGCGCGGCTCGACGTCCGCCGACCCCGCCGGCAGGACGAGCCACAGCTGCACCCCGTGGAGCACCGTGGTCCGCTCCGTCGAGACCTCCGAGTGCGAGATCCCCCGCCCGGCGGTCATGAGGTTGACCTCGCCGGGCCGCACGAGGGCCACCGTGCCGAGCGAGTCGCGGTGCTCGACCTCGCCGCTGAACAGCCACGACACCGTCGCCAGCGCGCAGTGCGGGTGCGGGGCGACGTCCATCCCCCCGCTCACCGACACGTCGTCGGGCCCGTAGTGGTCGACGAAGCACCACGCCCCGACGAACGAGCGCTCCCGCGCGGGCAGCGTCCGTCGCACCGTCATCGCCCGGGGCCCCCCGAGCGGCACCTCACGGGGCACGATCACCCGGACGCCGTCGTTCATCCGTCCACGGTACGGTCCGTGCCGGTCCGGGGAACACCCGGCCCGCCGGATAGGCTTGCGAGACCGACTGTCCTGTGGAGCCCGAGCGGAGGAGGTGCGCGGATGGGTCTGTTCGACCGCCTCGAGGCGGGGATCGAGCGCGCCGTCCAGGGCACGTTCGCCAAGCACCTGCGCTCCGCGGTGCACCCCGTCGAGATCGCCAGCCACATCCGCCGTGCCATGGACGACCGCGCGGTCACCTCGTCCGGGCGCGCCATCGTCCCCAACGTGTTCACCATCGAGCTCTCGCCGGGCGACTACGACCGCCTCCACCCCGACCTCGCGAGCGTCGAGATGGACCTCGTCGCCGCCGCCGAGGAGCACTGCGACGGGCAGCACTACCAACCGGCCGGCCCGATCGACATCATCTTCGAGGAGCACGACGACCTCGAGACAGGGGTCTTCCGGCTGCGCCCCTCCAAGGCCTCCCGCCCGCGCGCCACCGGGAACACCGGGCAGGAGCGCGCCCTCCGCCCCCCACCGGCACGACCGGATGCCGGTCCCGCGCCGTCCGCGGCCCGAGCAGCGCCCGGTCCGGCGCCCGGGGCGGCGCCCGCCGCGCCGCACGTCGCGCCGCGGGCCTCCGCCCCCCGCCCCCCCGCCGCCGCTGCCCAGCCCGCAGCACCGCGGCGGGCGGCCGACGACGCGGCGACGACACGGCATCCGGCGCCGGCGCCTCCCGCCCGGCCGAGACGGGTCAACCCCGCCGACCGGCCGTGGCTCGACGTCGACGGTGAGCGCTACCCGCTCATGGGGGCCATCACGATCCTCGGCCGCGACGACGCGGCCGACATCATCCTCGACGACCCCGGCATCTCGCGCCGGCACAGCGAGCTGCGGGTCACGACCGACGGGCCGCACTTCGTGACGACGATCCGCGACCTCGGCTCGACGAACGGGACCTTCGTCAACGGCGAGCGCATCACGAGCGAGCACCTCGAGGACGGCGACCGCTTGACCGTCGGGCGCACCTCGATCACCTTCCGCGGTGGGCGGAGGTGACCGCCTCGTGCTGAGCGAGCTGACCCTCACCCTCATGCGGCTGGGGCTCCTCGTCCTGCTGTGGGTCTTCGTCTTCGCCGTCGTCGGCGTGCTGCGGGGCGACCTCTACGGCACGCGGGTCAAGCGACGCGTCGCGAGGGCCGGCGGCGGGCGCTCCCGCGCGGCGCGGGCACCGGCTCCGGCGGCTCCGCCGGCCCCGGCAGCCCCGGCGCCCAACCCAGGTGGCTCCAAAGGCGGTGGCCGGCGCGGTCGGGGCAAGGGCAAGGGTCCCTCCCGCCTCACCGTCACCGCCGGCTCGCTCACCGGCACGACCCTGCCGCTGCGTCCGGCGGGCACCCTCATCGGTCGCAGCCCGGAGTGTGCCCTCGTCCTCGACGACGACTACGCCTCCGGCCGGCACGCGCGCATCTTCCAGGACGACGACGGCACGTGGAAGGTCGAGGACCTCCGCTCCACGAACGGCACCTTTCTCGGCGCGACGCGCCTCACCGAGCCCCGCGAGGTGGCGGTCGGCAGCGTGCTGCGGATCGGCCAGACCATCGTGGAGCTGCAGAGGTAACGCATGCCCTTCGCGTTCCACTACGCCGCCCGCTCCGACGTGGGCATGGTCCGGTCCAACAACGAGGACTCGGGCTACGCCGGCCCCCACCTCCTCGCGATGGCCGACGGCATGGGCGGCCATGCCGGGGGTGACGTCGCGAGCTCGACCGTCATCGCCGCCCTCGTCCCGCTCGACGAGGACGTCCTCAGCGGGCGGGACGTCGGGCTGGCCCTGCTCGACCGCATCCACACCGCGAACGCCGAGCTCGGGGAGCACGTGCGCAGCGAGCCCGGCCTCGACGGCATGGGCACGACGCTCATCGCCCTGCTGCGCTCGCGCGACAAGATCGTCCTCGCGCACATCGGTGACTCGCGCGCCTACCTCGTGCGCGACGGGAAGGTCACCCAGATCACCAAGGACCACTCGTTCGTGCAGAACCTCGTCGACGAGGGCCGGATCACCTCCGAGGAGGCGCAGACCCACCCGCAGCGCTCCCTCGTCACCCGGGTGCTCACCGGGGCGGTCGAGGACGAGCCCGACCTCGTCGTGCGCCAGGGGCGCATCGGCGACCGCTACCTCATCGCGTCCGACGGGCTCACCGACTACGTCGCCCGCGACACCGTCGAGGAGGTGCTGACGACCGTCGCCGACCCCGGCGAGTGCGCCGACCGGCTCGTCGCCCTCGCCCTGCGGGCCGGCGCCCCCGACAACGTCACCATCGTCGTCGGGGACCTCGTCGACACCCGCGTCGCGACGCCCCCCACGCAGCCGCAGGTCGTCGGCGCCGCCGCGGTGCGCCAGAAGGGCACCCGGCCGATCCCCACGACGCCGGCCGCGAAGGCGGCCGCCCTGACCCAGGAGGCCACCCGGGGAGCCGGCGGGGCCGAGGACGGCGACGACGGTGTCACCCTCGCCGAGGAGGGTCCCCGCTCGCGCACCGGCACGGTGCTGCGGCTCGCGGCGCTGCTCGTCGTCGCGGGGGTGGTGCTGGCGGGCGGGTCGTACGCCGCGTACGCCTGGTCGCAGCAGCAGTACTACCTCGCCGGTCACGACGGCGTCGTCACCGTGTTCCGCGGCGTCGACCAGACCCTGGGCCCGATCGCCCTGTCCAGCCCGGTCTACGCCACGACGATCGCCGTCGACGACCTGCCCTCGTCCTACCAGGACGGGCTCGCGCAGGGCATCGAGGTCGACGACCGGGACGCGGCGGACGCCCGCGTCGCGGACCTGCGGCTGCAGGCCGTGGCGTGCCGCTGGGCGCGCCTCAACGGCGACCCGTGCCGCACCGTGCCGTCGACGTGGACGCCGCCGAGCCCCACACCCTCGCCCAGCCCGACCCCGAGCGGGTCACCGAGCGGTGGGCCCAGCGGTGGGCCCAGCGGGATCCCGACCACCTCGCCCGGCCCGTCGGCCCCGAGCTCCCCGGCGGCCTCATGAGCATCGTGTCGAACCACCCCCCGCGCCAGGGGCGCAACGTCGAGCTCGCGCTCGTCATCACAGCCGTCGCCATCGTGCTGCTCGCGTACGTCAACGTCGGCCTCGCGACGTCCGGGTCCATCCCGCCTGGCACGCTCGCCCTCGCCGGGGGCTACCTCGCCCTGGCCGTCGGGTTCCACCTCGTGCTGCGCTGGCGGGCGTCGTACGCCGACCCGCTCATGCTGCCCATCGTCACGCTGCTCAACGGGCTCGGACTCGTCATGATCCACCGCATCGACCTCGCCAACGGCAAGTCGATCGCCGACGGGGTCGCCCTGCGGCAGCTCGTGTGGACGGGCGTCGCGATGGTCATCGCCGCCATCGTCCTCGTCGTCCTGCGCGACCACCGGGTGCTGCGTCGCTACACCTACCTCGCCGGCGCCATCGGCTTCGCGCTGCTGCTGCTCCCCCTCCTGCCCGTCATCGGCACGTCGATCTACGGCTCGCGGATCTGGATCCAGGTCGGACCGCTCTCCTTCCAGCCCGGGGAGATCGCCAAGATCGCCCTCGCCATCTTCTTCGCGGGCTACCTCGTGCAGACCCGCGACGCCCTGTCGGTCGCTGGCCGCAAGGTGCTCGGGCTCACCCTGCCCCGGGCCCGCGACCTCGGCCCCATCCTCGTCGCCTGGCTCGCGAGCCTGGCGGTGCTCATCTTCGAGCGCGACCTCGGGTCCTCGCTGCTCTTCTTCGGCCTCTTCGTCGCGATGCTCTACGTCGCCACCGAGCGGGTGTCGTGGATCGCCATCGGCCTCACCCTCTTCTGCGTCGGCGCCTACGTCGCGTACCTCGTCTTCGGGCACGTCCAGACGCGGGTGCTGCTCTGGCTCGACACGTTCAGCCCCGAGGCGCTCGCTGCATCCGACCAGCTCGCCAAGGGGCTCATGGGCATGGCGGCCGGCGGGATGTTCGGCACCGGCCTGGGCCGCGGGCGGCCCGACCTCACGTACTTCGCCGAGTCCGACTTCATCATCCCGAGCTTCGGCGAGGAGATCGGGCTCATCGGCCTGTTCGCCCTCCTCATGCTCTACGCGCTCCTCGTCCAGCGCGGGCTGCGCACCTCGCTCGGCACCCGCGACGGGTTCGGCAAGCTGCTCGCGGCGGGCCTGTCGTTCTCGGTCGCCCTGCAGTGCTTCGTCGTCGTCGGCGGCGTCACCCGGGTCATCCCGCTCACCGGCCTGACGATGCCGTTCCTGTCCTCGGGCGGCTCCTCGCTCCTCGCGAACTGGACCCTCGTCGCGATCCTCCTGCGCATCTCCGACCACGCCCGCCGGCCCCCGCCCGAGGTGAGCGGCCCGAGCCCGGTCGCCGAGGCCCGCACCGAGGTGGTGAGGATGCGGTGAACGCCCCCGTCCGCAAGCTCTCGCTCGTCGTGGCCGCGCTCTTCGGCTCGCTCCTCGTGTCGACGACCCTCATCCAGTACGTCTTCGCGGCCGACCTCAACGCCCGCCCCGACAACCGTCGCACCCTGCTGTCGACGTACGCCCGGGAGCGCGGCGAGATCCTCGTCGGCCAGACCCCGGTGGCCCGGTCGGTGCCGAGCGACGACCAGTTCAAGTTCCAGCGCGAGTACGCCCAGGGACCGCTGTACTCCCACGTCACCGGCTTCTACTCGTTCTACGGCGCGCAGGGCGGCCTCGAGCAGGCCGAGAACGCGATGCTCTCCGGCTCGAGCGACAAGCTCTTCTACCGCCGCATCTCCGACCTGTTCACCGGGCGCCGGCCGCAGGGGGCCACGCTCGAGACCACCCTCGACCCGGCGGTGCAGGAAGCGGCCGACGAGGGCCTGGAGGACATCCGGGGCGCCGCGGTCGCCCTCGACCCGAGCACGGGCGCGATCCTCGCGATGGTGAGCCACCCGAACTTCGACCCCAATGACGTCGCCGGTCACGACCTCGACGAGGTGGCCGAGAACTACGAGGAGCTCAACACCGACAGCTCCAGGCCGCTCGTCAACCGCTCGATCGGCGGCGACCTCTACCCGCCCGGCTCGGTGTTCAAGGTCGTCACCGCCGCCGCTGCGCTCTCCACGGGCGAGTACACCGAGGACACCGTCGTGCCCGGCCCGGCCGTGCTCGACCTGCCGCAGACCGACGCCGACCTCCCGAACGCGTTCGACGGCCCGTGCGGCCCGAACGACGAGGTGACGATGACCGAGGCGCTCGCGGTCTCGTGCAACACCGCCTTCGCGAGGGTCGGCATGGACATCGGCGCGGAGGCCCTCCAGTCCCAGGCCGCGAAGTTCGGCTTCGGCGACTCGATCAGCGTCCCGATGCGGGTCACGCCGAGCACCGTGCCCGCCGAGATGAACCTCCCCCAGCTCGCGCAGGCCTCGATCGGGCAGTACGACGTGCGCGCGACCCCGATCCAGATGGCCATGGTCGCTGCCGGGGTCGCGAACGACGGCGTCGTCATGCAGCCCTACCTCGTGCAGTCGGTCATCGGCTCCGACCTGTCCGTCATCGAGTCGACCGACCCCCAGGAGCTGTCGGAGGCGGTGACCCCCGACGTCGCCGCCCAGCTCAACCGGATGATGGTGGCGGTCGTCGAGGACGGGTCCGGCCGGCGCGCCCAGATCGACGGTGTCAGCGTGGCCGGCAAGACCGGCACGGCCCAGCACGGCGAGGGCCGCAAGGCGCACGCCTGGTTCATCTCGTTCGCCCCGGCCGACGACCCGCAGATCGCGGTCGCCGTCATCGCCGAGGACGGCGGGGTGGCCGGCAACGAGGCGGGTGGCGGCGCCGTCGCCGCGCCGATCGCCCGCCAGATGATGGAAGCACGGTTGGACCGATGAGGAGTACGAGGCATGGCTGAGGTCCCGAAGCTGCTCGGGGGTCGCTACGAGGTGGGTGAGCTCCTCGGCCGCGGCGGCATGGCCGAGGTGCACCGCGGGTACGACTCCCGGTTGGGGCGCCAGGTGGCGATCAAGATGCTCCGCAGCGAGCTGGCCCGCGACAACACCTTCCTCACCCGGTTCCGGCGCGAGGCGCAGTCCGCGGCGGGGCTCAACCACGCCTCGATCGTGGCGGTGTACGACCACGGCGAGGACGTCGCCGTCGAGGCCGGCGGCGCCGAGGTCAAGGTGCCCTACATCGTCATGGAGTTCGTCGACGGCAAGACCCTGCGCGAGATCGTCACCGAGCGCACGACGCTGCCGCACACCGAGGCCCTGCGGATCACCGAGGGCGTCCTCGACGCCCTCGCCTACAGCCACCGCAACGGCATCGTCCACCGCGACATCAAGCCCGCGAACGTCATGATCTCGGGCGACGGCACGATCAAGGTCATGGACTTCGGGATCGCGCGGGCGATGGCCGACGCCAACGCCACGATGACCCAGACCCAGGCGGTCATCGGCACGGCGCAGTACCTCTCGCCCGAGCAGGCCCAGGGCCAGCCGGTCGACGCGCGGTCCGACCTGTACTCGACCGGGTGCATGCTCTTCGAGCTGCTCACCGGGCGCCCGCCGTTCCTCGGTGAGAGCCCGGTCTCGATCGCCTACCAGCACGTCGGCGAGCAGCCCCTGCCCCCGTCGCGGCTCGTCGACGGCATCTCCGAGGACCTCGACGCCGTCGTCCTGCACTCGCTCGCCAAGCCACGCGACGCCCGATACCAGAGCGCCGGTGAGTTCCGCAGCGACCTGCAGGCGGTGCGCCTCGACCGCCCGATCAGCGACGCGGCCCGGGGCTCCGCCGCGGCCCTCGCCGGGGCGGCCGCGGGAGCCGCCGCCGGGGTGGCCGCGGGTGCGGCCGCCACCGAGGCCCTGCCGGCGGTCGGCACCGAGCCCACCCAGGCGTACTCGGGGATGCCGCTCACGCCCACCGACACGCCACCCGGGTCGGGCACCGACACCCTCCCGGCGGTCGAGGACGAGGCGCCGGCCAAGCGCAACCGCACCGGCCTTGTCGTGCTCGCCGTCGTCGCCGTCGCGGCCCTGGCCGCGCTCGCGTTCGGGCTCTCCTCCTACTTCGGCGAGCCGGAGGTCCCCCGGGTCACCGTGCCAAACGTCGTGGACGACCCGGTGCAGACCGCCGTCGCCAAGCTCTCCCAGGCCCAGCTCGAGGCGGAGACGGTGCGCCAGCCGAGCGACACCGTGCCGGCCGACACCGTCATCAGCCAGAACCCGGCCGGTGGTGTCGAGGTCGACGAGGGCTCCACGGTGCGCATCTTCGTCTCCTCCGGGCCGACCGCGGTCACGGTGCCCGACCTGCGGGGTCTCACCGAGTCGGAGGCGCGGGCCCAGCTCACGGACCTGGGCCTCGAGCTCGGCGACGTCGAGGAGGTCGACGACCCCGAGACCGAGAAGGGCAGGATCATCGACTCCAACCCCGCGGTGGGCAGCTCGGTCGCCCCGGGGTCACGGATCAGCGTGCGGGTCGGCAGCGGCGAGGTCGCGGTCCCCAACGTCGTCGGGAAGTCGCAGAACGAGGCGCAGCGCCTCCTCGCCGACGCCAACCTCAAGGTCGAGACCGACTTCCGCCAGACCAACTCGGTCCCCGAGGGCCGCGTCGTCGAGCAGGACCCCGAGTCCGGGACGGTCGAGATCGGTGGCACCGTCAAGATCGTCGTGGCGCAGAAGGCGGCCCCGACGGTGACACCGACGACGGTCACCCCGACCCCGACTCCGACCCCGACCGAGACCGAGTCGCCGTCCCCGGAGCCGTCCCCCTCCGAGGACGACTGACCCGGTCAGCCCGCGGCGACCATCCGGGCGACGCCGGCGGCGTCGTGCACGAGTGGGCTGAGACCGGCCGAGCGCGCGACGGCATCCGGCATGCCGCACAGCTCGAGCCAGTTGGCGAGCATCCGGTGGCCGCCGTGCGTCAGCACCGACTCGGGGTGGAACTGCACGCCGTGCAGCGGCAGGGTCGCGTGCCGCACCGCCATGACGATGCCGGACTCGGTTCGTCCGGTGGCGACCAGCTCGGCGGGCAGGGTCTCGGGGTCGATGGTCAGCGAGTGGTAGCGGGTCGCAGTGAACGGGTCGGGCACGCCGGCGAGCACCCCCGTGCCGTCGTGGTGCACCTGGGAGGTCTTGCCGTGCAGCAGCTCGGGGGCCCGGCCCACCGTCGCCCCCATGACGACCCCGAGTGCCTGGTGGCCCAGGCACACGCCGAGCATCGGCTGGACCCGCTCGGCGCAGGCCTCGATCATCGCCATCGACACACCGGCCTCCTCGGGGGTGCCCGGACCGGGGGAGACGAGCACCCCGTCGAAGCCCGCGGCGTCGCCCGGGGCGACCGCGTCGTTGCGCACGACCTCGCACCGGGCGCCGAGCTGCTCGAGGTAGCCGACGATCGTGAAGACGAAGCTGTCGTAGTTGTCGACGACGAGGATGCGGGTCATGGCGTCCATGGTGCACCGTGTGCGCCCGGTCACGGACCGACCGTCGACTCCGTGAACGGCAGGAGCGTGCTCACCGCCGGGAAGACCCACGTGAAGCAGGCCGCGACGACGAGGGCGAGGAGCACGAGGCACTGCACGGCCCGCGCCCACGTGGGGCCGGGCAGCGCGCGCCACAACGCGGCGTACACGGCTCAGGCCCCTGTCAGCGCGAGGAGGCGGGCGGGGTCCCACGCCGACCGCGGCACCGACTCGACGAGCCGGCCGTGGACGACGAAGCGCTCGGTGGCGCTGTACCTCGGGTGGCACGACGTCAACGTGATGAGCGCCTCGGTCGGTGGCGCTCCGGGCTCGGACGGCACCGGCGCGACGACGTCGACGTCGCCGGGGCGCACGACCTCGCGCGAGGTCACCTCGTAGACGTGCACCTCGGCCGCCGTCTCGACGACGACCGGGTCGCCGTCGACGAGCCGGTCGACGTCGTGGAACGGCCGGCCGTAGGTCGTCCGGTGCCCGGCGAGGGCGAAGTTGCCAACCTGCCCGGGCCCTGCGGTGCCGACGTAGTGTCCGACGCCCAGCGCGAGCACGTCGCGCCCGGTGCCCTCGAGGACCGGCCGCGCGTAGTCCGCACCGAAGCGCGGGATCCGCACGACCGCGAAGGCGCCGTCCGGGCCGACCGGCTCCGGGATGCCGTCCGCGGGCGCCGTCGTGGACCTCGCCACGGGCTCGCGGGCGGACTCTGCGAACTCCTCCTCGAGCGAGGCGACGATCCGGGCCTGGGCCCGGTCGGCGACGACGTCGGTCCACCACAGCTGCCAGGCGGCGAAGAGCAGGACGAGGACACCGAGCGTGACGAGCAGCTCGCCGGACCAGCCGACGACGCGGCGCAGCGTCACGAGGCGGGGACCTCGGCGTGCTGGGGGACGATCGACCCGACATAGGCGGGGAAGGTCTGCTCGCCGACGCCGCGGACGTCGTAGCCCAGGCCGACGGCCACGGACCACTGCCGGAGGTTCTCGACCTCGGCGTCGTCGTCGAGGGCCTGACGCATCCGGTCGGTGTCGCCGATGGCGGTGATGACGTAGGGCGGGGAGTAGACGCGACCCTGGAGGATGAGGGTGTTGCCGACGCAGCGCACGGCGCTCGTCGAGATGACCCGCTGGTCCTGGAGCATCATCGCCTCGGCCCCGCCGGCCCACAGGGCGTTGACGACGGCCTGGACGTCCTGCTGGTGGATGACGTAGTCGTCGGGGTCGGCGCCGGTCGGCACCTCACCGCCCTGCAGCTTGGCGTCGTCGAGGGTGACCCGCAGGGCGGGGCCCTCGACGGGCGTGCGGCCGGCCGCCGAGGCGAGCTCGGTGGCCTGTCGCTCGAGCTGCTGGGTCTGCACGTCGCGCGGGGCGAGGGCGGCGGTCGCCTCGTCGACCCGGGCCTGCAGCTCCTCGACCCGTGAGGAGCGATCCTCGTTCGTGCGGTTCTGGGCCCGGATGAGGTCGGGGAGCTCGGCCTGGTCGGGGCGCAGGTCCTCGCCCTGCGACGCGCGCACGCTCGAGGCGAAGAGGGTGCCGGCGACGAGCGCCGCGACGGGCACGAGCCACGGCCAGGGGGAGGGTCGGTCGACCCGTCCACCGTGCGTTCCGGCCACCGCGGCCACCTCCTCTCCCGAACCACCCTCTACGCTAGGCCAACACCATCAACGCCACGAGGAGAGTGTTCGTGCCCGAGTCCAAGGGTCGCTCCAAGCCCCCTTACATCCCGCCGCGCACCGCGCAGAAGGCGCAGGGGCCCAACCCGCGCTGGTTCGTGCCGCTCATGCTCGGCCTCATGGTCGTCGGCCTGATCTGGGTCGTCACGTACTACATCTCCGGCGTGAACCAGTACCCGGTGCCGGCGCTCGAGCGCTGGAACCTCGCCGTCGGCTTCGGCCTCATGCTCGCCGGCTTCCTCATGACGACCCGCTGGCGCTGACCGATCGTCCACCGCTGGAACCTCGCCGTCGGCTTCGTCCTCATGCTCGCCGGGTTCTTTCGACCCCGGTGGCGCTGACCGGGCGGTCCGCGGGCAGCCGTGGCGAGTTGTCCACAGGGTTTGTCCCCACTGGGGACGAATGACAGCCGTGTAACCCCAGGCCGCGGTGGCCGCGGCGCGGTCAGCCCACGGCGGCGTACTTCGCGAGCGCGACGACGACGAGCACGAGCAGGATGCCGACGAGCCCCGCCCAGTGCACCGAGCGGTTCGGGGGTGCGAGCGGAGAGCGGCGGCGGCCGGTGTAGGCGATCGCTGCGGCGGCGGCCGCGCCGGTGAGGAAGCCGCCGAGGTGCGCCTGCCACGCGATGCCCGGGATGACGAAGCCGAGCACGGCGTTGATGCCGATGACGACGTACATCCCCGCAGCGGAACGGCCGAGCCGCCGCTGGAGCACGAGGAACGCGCCGAAGAGGCCGAAGACCGCCCCGGAGGCGCCCACGGCCCCCGTGTACCAGAGTCCGAGGTCGCCGGCCGCGACGTCCGCGGGGCTGGGCGGCGACGCGAACAGCAGGTAGACGACCGACCCGCCGATCGCGCTGAGCAGGTAGACGGCGACGAACCGGGCTCGACCGAGCAGCGGCTCGAGGTAGGTGCCCATGATCCACAGGGCGTACATGTTGAACGCGATGTGGAGGAGGTTTCCCGGGCTGTGGGCGAACGCCGAGGTGATGAACCGCCACGGCTCCTCCGCCCCCAGGGCGGGCACGAACATGACCCGGCTCGTCAGCCCGGGCACGACCTGCTGGAGGACGAACACCGCGAGGCAGAGCCCGATGAGGGTCATCGTCGCGACCGGGCGGCCGTCGGTGACCGCCCCGCCGAACACGGTGCGCACCTGGCGCACCGTGCGCGCACCCTCGGCGACGCAGTCCACGCACTGGATGCCGACCGCCGCGGGACGCTGGCACTCCGGGCACGTGGGGCGCCGGCACCGCTGGCACCGGACGTAGGACTCCCGGTCGGGGTGCCGCGGGCAGACCGGAACCTGCTCGACGGCATCCGGGGATGCCGGCTGCTCACCCATCACGTCGTCGTCCCGGTCTGCAGCGCGGGCGGCTCAGGCCTCGATCTCGACACGCTCGAGGACGACGTCCTCGAGCGGCTTGTCCTGGGCGCCGGTGCGGACCCCTGCGATCTTGTCGACGACCTCGCGGCTCGGGGCGTCGGCGACCTCGCCGAAGATCGTGTGCTTGCCGTTGAGCCACGTCGTCGGAGCGACCGTGATGAAGAACTGCGAGCCGTTGGTGCCCTTGCCCATCCGCTTGCCGGCGTTGGCCATGGCGAGCAGGTAGGGCCGGTCGAACTGCTTGTCGGGGTGCACCTCGTCGTCGAAGGCGTAGCCCGGGCCGCCCATGCCGCGACCGAGCGGGCAGCCGCCCTGGATCATGAAGCCGGGGATGATGCGGTGGAAGATCAGGCCGTCGAAGAACGGCGTCGGGTTGGTGCGCCCGGCGTCGTCCTTGTACTCCTTCTCGCCCGTGGCGAGACCGGTGAAGTTGGCGACGGTCTTCGGCGCCTCGTTGGGGAAGAGCTCGACGACGATGGGGCCGTGGTTGGTGTGCAGGGTTGCCTTCATGCGCACGATCCTCTCACGGTGCGACGACCTGGCCGCCGGGGTGGTCGAGGCTCGTCGAGGGTCGACGAAGCTCGTCGAAGGTCGCCGACTCGGGCAGGCCCGGGGGGTGGTGCTCCGTGCCTCGACACTGCTGACCCCCGGCGCAGCAGTGCCGAGCCCACCAACAAGGATGCCCCACCCACTCGACACTGCTGAGCCCCCACGCAGCAGTGCCGAGTCATGCCACAGGACCCCCCAGCCACCGCCCCCGACGCCGGGCTGCCGTCTCCCGTCCGGGCGTGATCTCGTCGACCCCGGCTCGCCCGGCGCCCTCGAAACAGGGCAGGATGGGGGGAAGACCAACGTCCAACACGAGGAGGACACGTGTTCCGCAGTGCGAGCAAGACGGACCAGGCCAAGGCCACCGTGGCGACCGGGGCCGAGAAGGTCAGCGAGGGCGCCCACGCCGCCGCCGACAAGGCCGCCGTCGCCAAGGAGAAGGCGTCCGAGGCCGCGGTGTACGCCCAGGAGGCCGCGGAGACGGTCCGCGAGAAGGCCCAGGAGGCCGCCGAGACGCTCGCCCCCAAGGTCGAGCACGCCCGCGAGACCTTCGTCGAGGACGTCCTGCCGAAGGTCGCGGGTGCCCTCGCCACGATCGCCGCCGGGGCCGCCGCCGCCAAGGACAGCGCCGCCGACGCCGCCGAGCGCGCCCCCGACGCCTACGCCGTGCTCAAGGGCGACGCCGTGGCGAAGCAGAGCGGGGGCAAGGGCAAGTGGATCCTCCTGCTCGGCGCGCTCGCCGCGGGTGCCGCCATCATGGCGTGGCGCAAGAGCAACGAGCGCCCCGACCCGTGGGCCACGGCCGGGTCCTACACCCCCCCGAAGCCGGTCTCCGAGAAGGTCGGCGACCTCGCGGGCGCCGCCAAGGAGAAGGCCGCCGAGGTCAAGGACGCCGCGGCCCAGAAGGCCGGCGCGCTCAAGGACAAGGCGGTCGACGCCAAGGACACCGCCTCCGACAAGGCCGCCGAGGCCAAGGGCGCGGCCGCCGCGAAGGCCGACGAGCTCGCCGACGCCGCCACCGAGGCCGAGGAGACCGCCGCCGAGGCCGCTGACGAGGGTGCCGCCACCTGGTCCGACGCCAGCGTCGCCGACGACTCGGCCGCCTCGACCTCCGGCACCTCCGAGGGCTCCGACCTGTCGACGACGCACCTCGACAGCGGGTCGACCGACAAGGCCTGACCCCACCGCCGACCACGAACGCCGGCCGTCCCCCGGGGCGACCGGCGTTCGTCGGTTCCGCGGGGGTCAATGGTCAGGCCGACCCTCGTGGCCGACTCTCCTCGCCGACCCCCTTCGCCGACCCCCTTCGCCGACCCTCGTCGCGAACCGGCGGCGCCGCCGACGGTCAGGGTCTCCCGCGCAGGGCCTCTCGGGCGCGCGTCGCACCGGGCCGCTCGACGAGCGAGCCACCCAGCCGCCCGAGCCGCTCGCGCGGACCGGGGGCGAGGTCGAGCAGCCGGGAGGCCGCCCCCCGGATCTGTGCGGGGGTGGCGGTGTTGGGGTCGAGCGCCTCGCCGTACCCGGCCTCCTCGACCGCCGCGGCGCCGGCGAACTGGTCGGTCGACAGCGGCAGGAGCAGGAGCGGGACGGATGCCGTGAGCGCCTCGGTCACGCTGTTGTTGCCGCCGTGCGACACCGCGAGCACGCTGCGCCCGAGCAGGGTCACCTGCGGCAGCACCTCGCGCACCAGCCAGGTCGGCGGGAGCGGGCCGAGCTCGGCCCGCGGCGTCGACCCGTTCGCCAGCGCGACGCGCACGTCGAGCCCGCGCAGGGCCTCGGCCACCCGGGCGAGCACGTCGGAGCGCACCGAGAGGAAGCTGCCGAGGCTGACGTAGACGACCGGCTCGTCGCTCGCGGCGAGCCACCCCTCGACCTCGTCGTCCCGGGGCTCGGCCCGCACCGCCGAGCCGAGGAACGCGTGCGGCGGCAGGAGCGCGGTGCGGTGCGCGGGATGCAGCTCGGCGGGGTAGTTGAGGAGCAGCACGTCCCCCGTCTCGGCGAACGCGTCACGGCTCGGCGCGGCATCCGGTGCGAGGGTTCGCAGCGCGGCGTTCCACTGCTCGGTGAACTCGTCCCGCACCTGCTCGCACAGCCGGGTGAGCCCGGCGAGCTCGCGAGCGTCCGGCTGGATGCATCGGGGGAAGGCCGGGGGGAGGCCGTAGACCTCGTCGCCGACGGTGAGGGCCGACGGGTGACCGAGCACGACGTCCGCGTGCCGCACGCCGGCGGCGGCGAGGGCCAGCCGGGCGCTGAAGGCGAGGTGGTCGACGAGCACGTCGTCGGGTCGGACGTCGTCGACGACCCGGAGCACCCGCCGCGCGGTGCCGACGGGGTCCCAGAGCAGGTCGGACCGCCGGGCCCGGGCCTGGAACGCGAGGGTCTCGACCGCCCCCCGCCGGGTGGCCTCGAAGAACCCGCGCAGGGCGTCGTCCTCACCGCGCGGCTGGTGCTCGGCCCGGATGACGCCTGGGTTGGAACCGCGTCCGAGGCGCAGGTCCGCACGCTCGTAGCCGAAGCCGCGCACGATGGCGTCGGTCGCCGGCCCCGTCGCGACGACGACGCGTTCGCCGGCGTCGCGCCAGGCCGACGCGAGCGTGGCGAGGGGGAACAGGTGCGAGGCGTAGTCGGGGCTGATGACGAGCAGGGTCACGTCCGGTGCCCGTCCCCGGCGGCGGACAGCGCCCGGATGCCGTCCGCGCCGTCGCGCGGGTCGGCCGCCGCCCCGGCGACCCGGGCGTAGACGTCGCCGAGGGCCCGCGCCATCGTCGCGATGCCGAACCGCTCGCGGACGGCCACGCGCGCCTCGTCGGCGCGAGTGATGGCCTCCGGGTCGCGGGCGAGCGCGAGGGCGCGGGCCACGGCATCCCCGAGAGCGCTCTCGTCGGCGGTGTCGGCGAGCAGGCCGGTGACGCCGTCGGCGACGTAGGTCGCGGGCCCGCCACCGTCGGGGGCGACGACGACGAGGCCGGCGCTCGTCGCCTCGAGGATCGCGATCCCGAACTCCTCCTTGAGGCTCGCCGACACGTAGACCCCGTCGGTCGCGGCGAGGCCGGGACGACCCTGCCGGGCCGCGGCCAGCCAGAACGCGACGACGGGGTTGGGGCGGTGCCCGGCGAGGAGGAGGCCGCGGCGGGCAGCCTCCCCGGCGGGTACCGCGGCATGGATGAGGTCGAGCTCGGCCGCCTCCTCGTGCGAGGGGTCGTCGAGGTCACCGCCGACGACGAGGAGGTTGCACCGTTCGTACAGGTCGGGGCGCGACGCCCAGGTCCGCACGAGCGTCGACATGCCCTTGACCCGGTGCAAGCGCCCGACCGACAGCGCGAGCGGCAGGTCCCGGCGCTCGGGCGGCAGGGTGGCGAGGAGGTCGTCGAGGTCGCGCAGGGCCCGCGGCAGCGCCGGGTCGGGGGCGGTCGCGGGGTCTGGGGCGGATGCGGAACCGCGGGCGGCCGCGGAGCCCGCACGGCCGGCATCCGCCACCATGCTCACCGCGCGCCCGATCCCGGCGAGGTCGACGCCCTCCCCGACGACGGACACCCGCTCGTGCGCCGTGGCGTCGAGGCCGAGCAGGTCGTGCACCTCGCGGTGCAGGTCGGGGCGCGGAAGGAGGACGAGGTGGGCGGCCTCGGCCGCGAGGCCGCGCAGGAGGCGGTCGCGCAGGACGAGGTGCTCGGCGTGGTCGGCGGCACCGAATCCTTTCCTGTTGAGCGTGCCGGCCGCCTCGCGCGCCTGCACGAGCACGTGCGGGTCGGGAGCGACCGTGAGCACGACCGGGATCCCCAGCTCGCGGGCTGCACCTGCCGCGGCCATCGAGCCGACGTCCGCCATCCGCAGGTGGACGACGTCGGGGCGCGCCGCCCGCAGGATGCGCCGGATGCCGCGACGCGCCTCGACCCGCAGCGGCCAGGCCTCGGCGGCGGGGAGGGGTGGCCCCCACAGGGGCACGCTCGCGAAGTGGTGCCCGGGGTCGGTGAGCACGTCGAGGCCGGTCAGGGCGTCGGCCGGGCGTCCCCGCGACAGCGTGACCACACGGTGGGCCCCGCCGGCACCGCTGGCACCGTCGACACCACCGACCGCACCGTCGACACCACCGTCCGCACCGTCGGCACCGTCCGCACCGACGAGGGCGTCGCCGAGCTGCACGAGGAGGGTCGCGATGCCACCGGTGTCGCCCTGTCCGGCGTGCGAGAGGGAGGCGTCGATGTCGGAGTGCAGGAACAGCTGCAGCACAGCAGGCCGTGCGGGCCCGCGGCCCGGGCCGCCGGGCCCCGCGCCGGGCGGGCGCGAGGGCAGGGCCAGGCCGAGGTCGTGGAGGGCCGTGCAGGCCGTGTCGGCGAGCGGCCCCTCGCCGGCGCAGATGTCGTCGAGGACGAGCACGACCTCAGGGACGTCCGCCCCGGTGTGGTCGCCGAGGGCCGCGACGGCCGCGGCGCGCACGGGGACGGGCTCGTCGGGGTCCCGGGCGAGGGCGAGCAGGCCGGACACCGTCTCGGGGCCGTCGACGAGGCCGAGGGTCTCGACGAGCCGAGCCCGGACCCCCGGCTCGGTGGCGTCGGTGAGCGCGGCACCGAGGTGGGCGCGCACGGCATCCGGCGTCCGTGCCGCCCAGGCCTCGAGCGTGCCCTGCGCGAGCATGCCGCCGACCCCGCCCTCGACGACGAGGGTGACGAGCGGTCCGATGGCGTCGAGGGCCGGTGCAGTGCCCGCGAGCGCCCAGGCGGCGTGCTCCCGCAGGTGCGGGCGGTCGACCGTGAGCAGGCCCTGCAGGGCGGGTCGGCCGACGGATGCCGGGAGCGCGCCGAGGGCGTGGACGGCCGCGATGGCGACGACGTCGTCGGCCGGGTCGTGGGCCGCGGCGGCGAGGAGCTCGTGGGAGCCGCCGGTGAGGTCGTCGGTCGCCGCGGCGGCGAGGTCGTCGGCGCGGCGCAGGGCGGCGACGATCGTCGGCGCGCTGCGCACGGAGTCGAGCGCGGCGTGCACGGGCGGGGCGAGACCCCCAGGACGCGACATGCCTCCAGCGTAGGTCGCCGGGAGCCGTCTTGTTCAATCTCTGTCCAATCTTTTGGCGCGCAGCTGCGGGGTCGCCGGGACCTCCGCGCCGTTGACTCCACGCGCATCGCTGTCACAATCAGCCGCATGAGGTACTCGTTCGGGGACCTCGTGCTCGACACCGACCGCTTCGTCCTCGAGCGGGGTGGGGAGCCGCAGCACGTCCAGCCCCAGGTCTTCGACGTGCTCGGCCACCTCGTCGCCAACCGGTCGCGCGTCGTGCCGAAGACCGAGCTGCTCGACACCGTGTGGGGCGACCGGTTCGTCAGCGAGTCGTCGCTGACGAGCCGGATCAAGGCCGCCCGCCGCGCGGTCGGGGACGACGGCATCACGCAGGGATTCATCAAGACCGTCCACGGACGCGGGTACCGCTGGGTCGCCGACGTCGCGGAGCAGGCCGAGCCGGCATCCGGCGGGCACCGCACCCGCCCCGAACCCCCACCGGGCCGCGTGGAACAGCGGATCCGGTTCTGCCGCACCGCCGACGGGGAGCGCCTCGCCTACGCCACCGTCGGTGACGGCCCTCCGCTCGTGCGCGCCGCGCACTGGATCACCCACCTCGACCACGAGTGGGAGAGCCCCGTCTGGCAGCACTGGATGGAGGGACTGTCCCGCAACCGGACCCTCGTGCGCTACGACGAGCGCGGGTGCGGGCTGTCGGACCACGACCCGTACGACGTCTCCCTCGAGTCGTTCGTCCACGACCTCGAGACGGTCGTCGACGACCTCGGGCTCGAACGCTTCCCGCTCATGGGGCTGTCCCAGGGTGGGCCGGTCGCCGTCGAGTACGCGCACCGGCACCCCGAGCGGGTCAGCCGGCTCGTGCTCGTCGGCGCCTTCGTCCAGGGGCGGCGGGCCCGGGCGACGACCCCGAGCCACGAGCTCGAGTTCGAGATGCAGCGCGACCTCATCCGGCTCGGCTGGGGGCGCGACGAGCACTCGTTCCGGCTCTACTTCTCCTCCGTGTTCATGCCCGACGCCGACCCGCAGGTGTGGACCGACTTCGCCGAGCTCATGCGGCGCACGACCTCGGCCGAGAACGCCCTGCGCCTGTTCGACGCTTGCCTGGACATGGACGTCACGCAGGCAGCCGCCGCCCTCGACGTGCCGACGCTCATCCTCCACGGCCGCGGTGAGACCCGGATCCCCTTCGAGCAGGGCCTCCAGCTCGCCTCGCTCATCAGGGGCAGCCGGCTCGTGCCCCTCGAGACGCGCAACCACCTCCTGCGCCCCGACGAGCCGGCCTGGGCCCGCTTCCTCGCCGAGGTCGACGCCTTCCTCGCGGAGGAGGAGTCCACGGGAAGTCCACGCGGGGTGCACATGGTCTCCAAGGGCGGCGGGCCCTAGCGGACGACGGTGGTCCCACACCACCGACGAAGGGACCACCGTGAGCAGCACCCACCGGGCCGACGCCACCGAACGCACCTGGCGGGCCGACGTCGTCGTCGTCGGCGCCCGCTGCGCCGGAGCCGCGACCGCGATGCTCCTCGCCGATGCCGGGCACGACGTGCTCGTCCTCGACCGGGCGAGCTTCCCGAGCGACACCGTCTCCACGCACGTCATCGCCCGCACCGGGATGGTGCAGCTGTCCCGCTGGGGTCTGCTCGACGCGCTCCACGACTCCGGTGCACCACGCGTGCGGACCGTGGAGATCGACACCGGTGCGGACGTCGTCGTCCGCACCGTCAAGGAGCGGCACGGCGTCGACCACCTCCTCGCCCCCCGGCGGGTCGTGCTCGACGGCATCCTCCAGGACGCGGCCCGCCGGTCGGGCGCCCGGGTCGTCACCGGGGTCGGCGTCGACGACGTCATCCGGGATGCCGTGGGGCGGGTCGAGGGGGTCCGCGCGCACGACTCCCGGGGCGGCCTCCGCGTGCTCGCCCGCCACGTCGTCGGCGCCGACGGGCTCGGCTCGCGCGTCGCCCGAGCGGTCGGCGCCCCGATGACCGTCGAGCGGCCGACGTCGGGCGCGACGCTGTACGCGTACCACCGCGGGCCGTGGTCGAGCATCGAGTACCACGTCGGCGAGCACGCCCTCGCAGGGGTCTTCCCGACCCACGGCGGCGAGGGCTGCGTCTGGGTGTGCACCCCCGAGGACGTCGCCCGCCGGCACCAGCGCAGCGGCTCGCGCGACGCCGTCCTCGCCGACCTGCTCGCCGAGGTGACGCCGGGATTCGCCGACCGGGTTCGCGGCACCGAGCGGACCTCGCCGGTGCGGGGGATGCTCCGGATGCCGAACCACGTCCGGCGCGCCTGGGGCCCCGGCTGGTCCCTCGTCGGGGATGCCGGGTACCACCGCGACGCGATCACCGGCCACGGCATGAGCGACGCCTTCCGGGACGCCGAGCTGCTCGCCGCCGCACTCGACACGGCCCTCGGCGACCCCGCCGCCGAGGCCGCGGCGATGACCGCCTACGCGGCGACCCGCGACCGGATGGCGCGCCCGATCCTCGACCTCACCTGTGCGCTCGCCGCCTTCCCCGGAGCCGCGCGCTTCGTCGAGCTGCAGCGCCGGCTCGCGGTCGTCATCGACGAGCAGGCCGCCGAGCTCGCCGCCCGGCCCACCCCTTCAGGCGCCGCAGTCGCCTGACCACCGACCTCACCCGAGGACCGCCGGAGCTCCGGCACCCCACCGAAAGGAACGACCCACCATGACCATGACCACTGACACGGGCCACCGCAACGGCGTCGACACCGCGACGCTCTTCGCGACCCTCGACGCCGTCAAGGCGATGCCGGCCGCGGCGCAGTTCCAGTTCCGCGCCCACAACGAGTGGCAGACCGGGACGCACAGCCGCACGACGATCTCCGACTACTTCGGGGTCGGCGAGGAGCGCGAGCACGAGCACGTCTTCACCTTCGACGCCGACCACCCCGCGGTGCTCGTCGGGCGCGACAACGGACCGACCCCCGTCGAGTTCGTGCTCCACGCCCTCGCGGCCTGCCTCACCGCGGGCCTGGCCAACATCGCCGCCGCCCGGGGGGTCACCCTCACCGAGGTCCGCTCGACGGTCACCGGCGACATCGACCTCAACGGCATCCTCGGCCTCCAGCCGGTCCGCAACGGCTACCAGCAGGTCAGCGTGCGGTTCGTCGTCGCGGGCGACGCCAGCGAGGACGTGCTGCGCTCGATCGTCGAGCAGTCGCGGCAGCGCTCGGCCGTCTACGACGTCATCACGAACGGGGTGCCGGTCGACATCGAGGTCGAGGTCGCCTGACCCCGCTCGCCTCGACTTCTTGCACATCACCCACGCCCGGGGGCCGCACGATGGCGCTCGCGCGTGGGTGATGTGCAAGGAGTGGCCGGGAGGCGGGCGGCCCGGCCCCCCGACCACGTCCCAGCGCGCCCCCCGCCACGTCCCAGCGCGCCCCCCGACCACGTCCCAGCGCGCCCCCCGACCACGTCCCGGCGCGGCCCTCGCTCACGTCCCGGGCCGCCGCCCCGTTGTCTGCGCAGAAACCGGACACCACACCCCCCACCACGAAGGAACTCCCCATGCAGACCCTCGATCAGGTCGGTCGACTCGTCCCCAGCAGCCTCGAGGTGAGCCGCGCAGCGGCGGCACGCCACGCGCGCACCGTCGCCCTCGAGCAGCCCAGCCCCGAGGCGCGCGCGCCGTGGCGCGACGGCTCCACCCGCCGGCGCGGGTGGCTGCGCGGGGTGGTGGTCCGGCTCCCGTAGCCCTGACCGAGCGAGCCGTCCCTGAGCTCTGACCCAGCGGGTCGGCCCGGACCCGGACCGCGCGGACCCGGCATCCGCCACGATGTCCTTCGACGCGGTGTGAACCGATCGGGGGGCTCGATGGAACAAGCAGGTGTGACACCCGACCAGGACCCTCCCACCGACCGGGAGCTGCTCGCGCGGATCGCCGACGGCGACCGCGGGGCCCTGCACACCCTGTTCACCCGGCACCAGCCCTGGCTGGCGGCCCGGGTGCGCCGCCGCTGCGCCGACCCCGCCGTCGTCGCCGAGGTCGTCAACGACACCTTCCTGCTCGTCTGGCAGCAGCCGGGCAGGTACAAGGGCGAGGGGGAGGTGGCGGCCTGGCTCTGGGGGATCGCGATCCGCACCCTGCTCCACCGGCTGCGGCCCCGCAAGTCGGTGCTCGAGCGGCTCGTCCAGGCGCGTCCGCAGCACCACCCCTCCGCCGAGGAGGCCGTGCTGCTGCGGGTCGAGCACAGCGACGTCGGCACGGCGTTGCAGCGGCTCTCCCCCGAGCTGCTCGCCGTCGTCCAGGCGACCGTCATCGACGGCCTGTCGACGCGCGAGGCCGCCGAGCTGCTCGGCATCCCGAGCGGAACCGTCAAGAGCCGGATGAGCCGTGCGCGGCTCGAGCTGAGGGAGGCCCTGCGATGAGCGGACCCCGCACCCCGTGGCACGTCGACGACGAGACCCTGTCGGGGTACGTCGCCGGGACCACGTCGCCCGTGCTGTCGACGTCGGTCGAGACCCACCTGCTCTCCTGTGCGACCTGCCGCGAGCGACTCGCCGCGGCCGCCGACGCCGGACCGGTCCACGCCGGACCGGCCCACGCCGGACCGGCCCACGCCGGACCGGCCGACGCCGGGCCGGCCCACGCCGGGCCGGTCCAGGCCGGGGCGTCCGAGCTGGACGTGACGTGGCAGCGGCTCGCCGACGCCATCGACCGGCCGTCACCCGGCATCCTGGGCCGCTTCGGCTCGGCGCACCGGTTCGCCCGCTCGACGATCGCCACCCCGACCATGCTGCTCGCCGCGCTGAGCGCGGTGGCCCTCGTCGTCATCGTGCCGCTCGCGGCGGCCGCCGTCACCGGGGATGCCGGCCTCGTCGCCCTGCTCGTGGCCGCACCCCTGGCACCGGTCGCCGCGGTCGCGCTCGCCTACCGCGACCAGTCCGACCCGGCCGGCGAGATGAGCCTCGCCACCCCGTCGGCCGGGCTACGGCTCGTCGCCCTGAGGGCGGTCCTCGTCGCCGTGGCCGCGCTCGTCGCCGCGACCGTGGCACTGCTGCTCGTCGGGGTGTGGGTCGACCTCACGACCGCGATGGTGCTCGCGTGGTGCCTCCCCGGCCTGGCCCTCTCGGCGCTCGTCCTCCTGTCCGGCACGACCCGGCTCGACCCCGCACGCGTGGCCGGTGTGCTCAGCATCGGCTGGGCCGGCGCCGTCGTGGCCGGCTCGACCGTGGGCCGACGGCTCCGCCCGGAGGTGGCGCTCGACGTCATCGCCAGCCCGGCCCTGCAGACCGCGGCCCTCACGGTCGCCCTCACCGCCCTGCTCCTGACCGTCGCCCGACGCGACACCGTCTCCTACCGGAGGACCGCATGACCACCACCACGACGGCCACCACGCTCGAGATCGAGGAGGTCACCAAGAGCTTCGGCGGCACCCGCGCCGTCGACGGGGTGTCCCTGACGGCCGGGCGCGGCGTCATCGGCCTGCTCGGCCCGAACGGGGCCGGCAAGACCACCCTGCTGCGGATGGTGGCGACGGTGCTCGCCCCGGATGCCGGTCGCCTGCGGCTGCTCGGCCTGGACCCCTCGGACCCCGCACAGCGCACCGAGATCCGCCGCCGGCTCGGCTACCTCCCGCAGTCCCCGGGCCTCTACCCCGGCTTCACGCCCTTCGACCTCGTCGACTACGTCGCGGTCCTCAAGGAGCACACCGACCGCGAGTGGCGGCGCGAGGAGTGCCGTCGCGTGCTCGGGTCCGTGGGCCTCGAGGACGTCATGCACCGGCGGATCCGCAAGCTCTCCGGTGGGATGAGGCAGCGGGTCGCCCTCGCCGCCGCCATGGTGGGCGGCCCCGAGCTGCTCGTGCTCGACGAGCCGGCCAACGGGCTCGACCCCGAGCAGCGGCTCCAGCTGCGCTCGCTGCTCGCCCAGGTCCCGACCGTGCTCATGTCGACGCACAACATCTCGGAGGTCGCGGCCCTCTGCCAAGGCGTCTACGTCGTGTTCTCCGGCCGGGTGCGCTTCAGCGGCACGCCGGCCGAGCTCGCCGGGCTCGCGGCCGGCCGGGTCTGGGAGGACGACAGCCAGGACCCGCGCGCCATCCGCAGCTGGGTCACGGCGACCGGAGCCTTCCGCCACCTCGGCGAGCCGCCCGCCGGTGCCCAGGTCGTCGCCCCCACGCTCGACGACGGCTACCTCCTCCTCGCCCGCGAGGAGCACCGGTGACCGCGACCCCCGCCTGGCTCGTGCCCACCGCCCGGGCCGTGCCGTGGCAGCCCCTGGCCGGCGTGGCGGCGTGCCTGCTCGGCGTCGTCCTCGTCGCGGCCGTCCGGGGCAGCTGGCCGGTCGGCGTGCTCGACGTCGCGGCGGCCGGCCTCGCCGCGGCCGTCGTCGCGGGGCTGCGCGACGTGGCCGCCGACCTCCTTGCCGCCGTGCCGACGAGCGCCAGCCGGCGGCGGGCGCGCCGCCAGCTGCTCCTCGTGCCCGCGGGGCTCGGGACCTGGCTGGCCTACCTCGCGGTGGGGAACCTCGTGAGCCCCGACCTCGGCTGGCCGGTCGGCCCCGTCGTGGCACTCGTCGCCACGGGGTGCGCCGTGGCCGCGTGGGCGCCGGACCGCCTCGCCGTCGAGGCGGGGGTCGCTACTCCCCTTCTGTGGATGGCGCTCGCGCGCGTGTCGACCGAGCTCGACGGCCCCCTCCGGGCGCTGCCGGCCGCCTACCAGGACCACCCCTGGATCGTGACCGCCGCGGCGGTCGCCGCGCTGTTGATGGGAAGGAACCGATGAGCACCACCACGATGGCCCGCCCCCGCCTGGCCACCACCGAGCGGGCGCCGTTCGCGGCCCTCGCCCGCCTCGAGGCCGGCCGCATGCTGCGGCACCCGGCGCCGTGGGTCGGAATCGCGCTCTGGGTCGCGGCCAGCTACGCCGTCCTCGCCAGCGAGCCCACGTGGTCGAGCGCGCAGTACCAGGGCCTGCAGGCGTCGTCGGTCTTCCTCGCCGCCGGGGTCTCCGTGGCTGCCGCGTACGCCGCGGGCCGCGACCGGTACGGCCTGGCCGAGGACGCCCCCGTGCGGGCGGAGGACCGCGCCGCGGCACGACTCGTCGGCGGCCTGGCCCTCGTGGGCCTCACGGCGCTCGTCGTCGCGGCCGGCGCCCTCTGGCTGCGGTGGTCCGGCGGGGTTCCCCTCGGGAACGAGCCCGGCCGCACCCTGCACGCCCAGCTCACGCTGCCCGAGCTGCTCCAGCCGGTCGCCCTGAGCGCCTTCGCCGTCGCCGCGGGGGCCGCCGCGGTCCGGCTGTTGCGGCACCCGCTCGCCGCGTCGATCGTGCTCTTCGTGCTGTGGTTCCTCGCCGGGCCGGCCTACTGGACGGTGAACGGCCCCGTGCTCCGGTGGTTCGCCCCGGTCATGGTCCAGCCGTACAACGTCGAGGTCGCACCCGCCACCGCCGACCCGCTCACCCTGCCGCCGACCTGGCTGCTCGAGGGGCCCGGGCCGTTCCAGCCCTACTGGGCGCGGCTCGTCGTCGTGCCCGAGCTCGCCGCGTGGCACGACCTCTACCTCGTCGCCCTCACCCTGCTCGCCGCCGCCGTCGCGCTGCCCGGGCGCTACCGCCGGCCGCTCGTCGTCGCCGGCGCGGTGCTCGTCGTCGTCGCGGTCGCCCTCCAGGCCCGGGTCACGCCGTGAGGCGGGCGGTCGTGGCCGCGCTCGCGGCCGGTGCCCTTCTGTCCGGGTGTGCGGCGCCGGCCGACCTCGACGGCGAGGTCCTGGCGGCCGGCCCCGGTGCGGCGCCCGCTCCGGCATCCGCTCCCGCACCCCCGCGGGTGCCGGGTGCCCCCGCCGTGCCCCTCGTCGTCGACACCGACCTCGGGGCCGACGACGTCCTCGCACTCGCCTTCCTGCTGCGGTCCCCGGAGGTGGACGTGCGGGCCGTCACGGTCGCCGCCACCGGCCTCGTGCGCTGCGAGCCGGGGGTCGACGTCGTCGCCGGGCTGTTCTCTGCGCTGGGCGTCGAGCCGGTTCCCGTGGCGTGCGGTCGGGCCGACCCCGGGCCGGCCGGCCGGGCCTTCCCGGCCGCCTGGCGGTCCGCCGCCGAAGCGGGCTCTGGCGTGACACCCGTGCCGGGGACGCCGGTCGGGCAGCCGGCTGCCGACCTCCTGGCCGAGCAGGCGCGCGACGTCCCCGGACTCGTGCTCGTCGCCATCGGTCCGATGACGAACGTCGCGGACCTGGCGGCCCGGCACCCGGACGACTACGTGCGGCTCACCGGCATCCACGCGATGGCCGGGTCGGTGTCGGGGCCGCCCGTCGACGGCGTCGCCGAGTGGAACGCGGCCGCCGACCCCGAGTCGCTCACCGCCGTGCTCACCTCGTCGGTGCCCGTCACGGTCGTCCCCGCGGATGCCGTGCCGACCGGCACCCCGGCAGCAGCGCTCGCAGCGCCGGTGGTCGGGCGGGTGGCCGCCGCCTCAGCCCTGCCCTCGTGGTGGGACCTCGCGGCCGCCGCGGCCCTCGTGACGCCGGATGCCGGGACCGGCGAGCGGGGCGGGTGGAGACTCGACCCGTCCGAGCCCGGGCGGCTGCGCCGGTCCGGCGCGGGCACGGTGACGGTCCACCGCTCGCTCGGGGCGCCGGCCCTCGAGGCGCAGTACACCCGGGTGTTCCGAGCGTCCTGAGTCGCTGCGCTCACACGAGCCCGAGGCCGAGGAGGAGCACGGCGCCCAGGATGCCGACGGCGCCGACGACGCCGGCCCGGCCCGCTCGCGCACCGTCGAGCGGCTCGACGGGCAGGAGCAGCGAGCCGGCCATGACGAACGCTGCGAGGCAAAGCGAGGTCGTGAGCGGCGTGCGCCACAGCGCCGCCTCGAGGAGCAGCACGAGGGAGAGGCCGGCCAGCACGAGGGGCGCGGCCATCGCGACCCGAGGTTCCTTGGCCGGGGTCCGGACGACGGGCATCGGGGCGAGCGGGCTGCCGAGCGCCCCGGCGACGAGGGCGACGAGCACGCCCGGCGGCCAGGTCGCGTGCACCACGACGGGTGCCGCCCTCGGCTCGGGTGGGTCGGGAACGACGGGAGCGCGCCGCCGCGCCACGACCACGCGCGCCACCATGGCGGCACCGACGAGGGCGGCCACGGCGACCGCGTACGTGAGGCCGGTCCACGGCCAGAGCCACTCGCGCCAGAACGCGAGGAGGAAGGCCACGACCGTGGCGACGACCGCCCAGTGCGGTCGTCGGAGCCGGCCGACACCACGCAGGCGGCCCAGGCGCGAGCCGACCCCTTCGAGCCAGTCCTTGGCCCCCGTCGGCACGACGCCTCCGCGCAGCGAGACGAGCCCGACGCCCGCGAGGGCCATCGCGAGCAGCCCGACGGTGGCCGCCGGGGCGGAACGCTGCGACTCGGCGAAGGACCACCCCTCGGGCAACGGCTTCGAGACGTCGAGGGAGGTGCGGTAGGTCGTCGTGTCGAGCGAGGTGCGGGGCGGGCGGTCGGCGTAGGCGGGGTCGAGGGAGGCGGCCTCGGCGAGGGCGCCCTGCGAGGCGAGGACGTGGACCGGCCCCCGGCGGCCCTCGACGACGCCGAGGTTGTGCCACCCCAACGCGTACGCGGGCTCGGCGGCCACGGCAGCGCGCAGCACCCGGGAGGCCTCCGCGAGGTCGCCCCGGCGGGCGAGGAGGACACCGAGGTTGTTGGCTGCCGGGTAGTTCGTCGGGTCGCTCGCGAGCGCCCCGCGGTTCTGCCGGACGGCGGCGTCGGTGTCGCCGCGACGGTGGGCGACCTCGGCGGCCGTCATGAGGTAGACCGGGCTGCCCGGATCAGCGGCGAGCGCGGCGCGAGACAGCTCGAGGGCCTGGGTCGACGCCCCGGTGTCCAGCGCCGCGATCGCTGCCGAGTTGCGTACGGCGTCGAAACGCACCTGTCCCTCGAGCCTGTCCGACCAGAACAGAGCCGAGGCGTAATCCTCGGCGGCAGCGCGGTCCATCCCGACGGACAGCTCGTGGTCCCCGAGCAGCGAGGCCGCGAAGTACGACAGCCGGGCGAAGGCGTGGGCGTTGGTGAAGCCGCCGTTGAGCGTCGACTGGTAGCCGTAGCCCTCGGCACCCTGGAGCACGAGCGGCCTGAGCACCGGGACGGCCTCGTCGGGCCGGCCCGCCCGCAGCAGCGCAGCGCCACGCCCGAGCAGGGACTGCGCGACCGCGAGGTCGTCGCGCGACGACAGCACTCGCCAGCGTGCCGCGGCCTCAGCGAAGTGCGCGGCGGATTCGTCGTACTCCTTTGCCAGGTAGGCGATCTCGCCCAGCCGCTGGTGCGCGAGCGCGGTCTCGTCACCGAGGTGTGCGGCCCACCGGGTGGCCGCGCCTCGGGCTCCGGCGAGGTCACCCGCCCAGCGCAGGAGGTTCTGCCGGTCGTCGAAGCGGGTCTCGACCGCCGCACGCTCCGTGGCCGTCAGGACGTCCGGCGGGAGGACGCCGGCGAGCTCGGTGTCGAGCTGCTGCCTCAGGCGCGCCCCGTCCGGGCATGCGCCCCCTGAGATCGATCGGTCGAGGTCGTCGAACTCCTCCGGCCAGCCCTGCGCCGCCGCCGCCGCGTCGCCGGCGACGAGGGCGTCCCGGCGCCAGACCCAGTCCGGGCAGGACGGTGCGGTGTCGGTGAGGCCGGGGGCGTCCCGGAAGGTCGGCACGAAGCCCTCGTCGGCGACGACACCGCCGCCACCACCCTCGCCGTAGCCGAGCAGCGAGATCCGCGCCGGCGTGAGCACGTCCCAACCGAGGGACAGGGGCGGGTCGAGCGGGACGATCGCGGTCGCCTCGGGGAAGGCTGCCGTCCCGAGCGCGGCGAACCGCCTCCCGATCGCCGACGCCTCCCGGAAGCGGCCGGAGGACTCCTCCGCCGCGATGGCCACCTGGAGGGCTCGCGCCGGGTGGCTCGGCCCGTCGGCCGCCGCGACGGCGAGGCGGGCGGCAGCCTCCGGTCGTGCGAGGCCCAGCTGCGCGCGGGCCGCGCCGAGCCGGGCGGTGGGAGTCTCGTCCGTGTCGAGGAGGCGCGCGAACACGGCATCCGCGTCGCGGAAGGCCCGACGCGAGGTGAACGGCTGGGGCGTCGCGAGGTTCATGCCGGTGGTGAGGTACACCTCGCCGAGGGTGGCGAGGACGCCCGGGTCGCGGGGGTGGGCCCGCACGAGGGCGAGGGCCTTCGCCTCGGCCTCCTCGAAGAGCGCCACGAAGAGCGCCGACGTCGTGGTGTCCTCGGGCAGCCACAGACTGCTCGGGAGCGCCCGCTGGACGGACAGCCAGCCCGGTGTCGGGTCGCCGGGGCAGGCCTGCTCGGCCGCGAGCCGCTCACCGTCGACCGCGTCGTCCGGGACCTCCGCGTCGGACGCGACGAGGGCGAGCAGGTTGAGCTGCGCGTCGCAGCCGCCACCGGCACGGGCCCGGTGGAGCACGGCGAAGGCGAGCCGCACGGCGTTCTCATCGAGCCCCGAGGTCTCCGGCTGGGCTGCCAACAGGAACAGTGCGGCGCCGAGGGTCGCCCCACCCTGGCCTAGCCTGGCCGGGTCGACGCCATCAAGCAGCTCGTCGACCGCGCTGAAACGGTAGGGGTACTCGTTCGTGACCTCGCCGACGGACGGCCAGCCGAACCCGTCCGCCGGAGCGTCCAGGAACGCGAGCAGCCGGTCGGCCGCCTCCGGCCCCAGCGCGTCGACGGCATGGGGCCGCACGTCCTGCACGGTGCGGACGAGCGCGCCCGGCGGCAGCCCCACGGGCACCGTGCGGATGCCGGTCGATGGGGCGAGGTCGTCGCCCGGCAGGTCGGGCTGCGCCGCGGTGAGGGGTTGCGGCAGCCGGGATGCCGTGAGCGCGGCGGCGGGTGCGATGGCCAGGACCACGACGAGGCCGAGGAGGACGGCAGCCACGAGGACCGTGCCCGTCCGGGCGACGACGCTGCGCGGTGCCGTGTCGGGTGGAGCCCCATCGGCCAGCTGCGTCACGCGATCACCCCCTCCCCGGATGCATCACCCTCGACGGTAGGCCCGGGACGGGCGTGACGCCAGAGGCTCCTGACACGCAGGTGACGCGGTCGCGTGTCCTTCTCGTCACGACGGGGTGACAGCGCGCGACCCCCGGGAGATGATGCCGGGATGGGCCTCCCACTCGGGCTCCGCAGGGGTGCCGTCGTCGCCGTCGCGCTGGCGGCGTTCACCGTGCCCGGAGCGAGCGCGTGGGCCGCCGCGCCCTCGCCGGTCCCGACCGTTCCGAGCGAGTCCGAGGTCTCGAGGGCGAAGGACGCGGCCGCCGCCGTGGCCGAGGAGGTCGCCGAGATCACCGCGCGGGTCGAGCGGGCCGAGGCGCGGCTGCAGGCCCTGCAGCGCGAGGTGTCCGAGGCGGTGTCCGCCCAGGAGGAGGCGGAGGCCCAGCTCGCCGATGCCGAGGACGCCGTGCGGCGAGCGACCGTGGACCTCGCCGCGGCGCAGCGGGCCCGCGACGCCGCCGACCGCGCGCTGTCCGGGCGGGCGGCCCTGATGTACATGCAGGGCAGCGACCTGCAGAACCTCACGACTCTCCTGGTGTCCCCGCCGAACGTCATGGCCGACCTGTCGCTCGTGCTCGACGACAACGCCCGCGAGGTGCGCCAGGGCCTCGACGTCGCGACGTCGGCGGCGGTCGACGCGGCGTTCCGCGAGCGCGAGCTGACCAGGGCACGCGACACGCAGGCCGCCGCCGTCGAGGAGGCGGCCGCCAGCCGGGCCGGCGCCGAGGCGAAGGCCGAGAAGGCCGGCGAGGAGGCGGCCGAGCTCGGCGAGCAGCAGGAGGAGCTCACCGCCCGGCTCGACGAGCTCGAGGAGGGCGCCGCCGACCTCGCCGGGCTCCGCGAGGCCGCCGCGTCCCTGGGTCGCAGCGGCCTGCTCGGGCTGCAGGCGGCCGGCTCGCTGGGCACCGGGCCCAAGGCCGCGCAGGAGATCGCCCGCTCGAAGATGGCGTCCTACGGCTGGGACGACGCCGAGTTCACCTGCCTCGTCGCGCTCTGGTACGCGGAGTCGGCGTGGAGCTGGAGTGCCACGAACCCGTCGTCCGGCGCGTACGGCATCCCGCAGTCCCTGCCCGGCTGGAAGATGGCCAGCGCGGGCAGCGACTGGCTCACGAACCCGGCGACGCAGATCACCTGGGGCATGGGCTACATCGAGGACGTCTACGGGTCGCCGTGCACGGCGTACGAGAAGTTCCTCTCCCGGTCCCCGCACTGGTACTGATGCGCTCCTTCGAGCACGACACCGGGTCGCCGCGGGTCGTCTTCGGCACGGGCACGCTGGCTCGCGTGGCGTCGGAGCTGGCCCGCGTCGGTGGCCGGCGCGCGCTCGTGCTGTCCACCCCCGGGCAGGGCGGGCTCGCGGCACGGGTGGCCGGCGTGCTCGGCGACGCCGCCGCCGGCACCTTCGACGGGGCGGCGGAGCACACGCCGGTCGAGGTGACCGGCGTGGCCCTCGCCCGGGCGCGCGAGGTGGGCGCCGACTCGCTCGTGTCCGTCGGGGGCGGGTCGACGACCGGCCTGGGCAAGGCCCTTGCGTCGCGCACCGGGATGCCGCACCTCGTCGTGCCCACGACCTACGCCGGGTCCGAGGTCACCGCGCTGCTGGGGGAGACCGCGGACGGGGAGAAGGTGACCCGCTCCGGCCCGGAGATCCTGCCCGCGGTCGTCGTCTACGACGTCGCGCTGACCACCACCCTGCCGTGGCCGGTCACGGTCACGAGCGCCGTCAACGCGATGGCCCACGCCGTCGAGGCGCTCTACTCGCCGGACCGCACGACGCAGGTCGACGGGCTGGCCACCGAGGGCCTCGAGGCGCTGGCCCGCGGGCTGCGGGCGCTCCACCGCGACGCGGAGGACCTCGGCGCGCGCGACGACCTGCTGTACGGCGCGTGGCTGGCGGGCCGGTGCCTCGGCGCCGTGCGGATGGGCCTGCACCACAAGCTGTGCCACACCCTCGGCGGGAGCTTCGGCCTCGCCCACGCGCCGACCCACACCGTCGTCCTCCCGCACGCCATGGCGTACAACGCGACGGCGGCACCGGAGGCCATGGCGGCGGCCGCCGGCGCGCTCGGCGTCGACGACGCGCCGTGCGGGCTCCAGGCGCTCGTCGCGGGGCTCGGCGGCCCGACCCGGCTGGACGCCCTCGGCTTCAGCCTCGCCGACGTGCCGCGGGCCGCCGACCTCGCCACGGCGCGGCCGTACCCGAACCCGCGCGCGGTCCAGCGCGACGGCATCCGTCACCTCCTCACCCGGGCGACCGAGGGCGCGGCGATCGACCCCACCCCCACCCACGAGATGCGGGAGCACCGATGACGACCTCCGACGCAGCCGGCCCCGGCCCCACCGACCTCGCGGTCCGGCGGCAGCAGCTCCGCGAGGCGTACCTGCGCCCCGCCGCGCAGCGGCCCGCCTCCACGGCCCGCGGGCTCCACCACACCGCCCTCGTCAGCAGCGACGTCGAGCGCACCGTGCGCTTCTACCAGGAGGTCCTCGGCTTCCCGTTGACCGAGCTCATCGAGAACCGCGACTACCCGGGCTCCTCGCACTTCTTCTTCGACATCGGCCACGAGAACCTGCTCGCCTTCTTCGACTTCCCCGGCCTCGACATCGGCCCGTACGCCGAGGTGCTCGGTGGGCTGCACCACGTGGCGATCTCCGTCGAGCCCGAGCGCTGGCACGAGCTCGTCGCCCGGCTCGCCGAGCACGGGGTCGAGCACGAGGTGCACAGCGGGGTGTCGGTCTACTTCCGCGACCCCGACGGGGCCCGCCTCGAGCTCATCGCCGACCCGCTGGGCGAGATGTACGGACACCAGGTGCTCTAGAGCCTGTCAGCCCACCTCAGCCGTAGCCTGTCAGCCCACCTCAGCCGTCGTGGTCGGCCTGCCGTCGGCCACGGGACGACGCGGTTCCCAGCGGGACGCGCGGGACCAGGGCGGGGACGCGGTCGCGGTAGGAGGTGTAGTCGCTGCCCAGGCTGCGGGTCAGGGCGTGCTCCTCGAAGGCGATCCCGACGAGGATGTAGCCGGTCGCCCCGACGGCGAACAGCAGGTGCCCGGCCGTCATCGTGGGCGCCGACCAGAAGACGACGAGGAAGCCGAGCATGAGGGGGTGCCGGACGCGCCGGTAGAGGCCCCGCTCGGTGAAGGACGGCTCGTCGTACCTCGTGCGTCGGGCGTGGTGCCACGCCTGGCGCAGCCCGACGAGGTCGGAGTGGCTGATGAGGAAGGTGGACGCGATGGTGAGCGCCCACCCAGCCGCGTAGGTCGCCCACAGCACGGCGGCGGCCGGTCCCGACAGGGCCCAGACGGTGCCGTCGAGGGGGCGCCACGCCCAGAAGAGCAGAGCCAGGGCCACGACGGCCGCGAGGACGAAGGTGGCCCGTTCGGCGGAGGCCGGGATGACCCGCACCCAACGGCGCTTGAACCCCGGTCGGGCCATCACCGTGTGCTGCACGGCGAACACGAGCAGCAGCAGCAGGTCGACGCCGACCGCGACCGGCAGGGGGACGCGCGGCCCGTCGTCGATGCCCTTGGGCACGCCGAGGCCTGCGAAGAACCCCACGGCGTAGCCGAGGACGCAGAGGAAGAGGACGTAGACGGTGGCGGCGTAGCCGAGGACGGCCACCCCGGACGCGGTCGTCCTCAGGCGGGTGGCCGGGTCGGTCGGCTGCGCGGCCGGCGTCGTGAGTGAGGACATGCCTCGACGCTAGGTCTGCCCCGCGAGATGCTGCCATCGGGTGATCTACGGTCACGACGGCCTGCCCCCCGGCCCCCGGACGGATCGCGCCGAACCCGCGGTGGGGCGAACTACCGAGACGCGTCAGCGGTCGCGCCGCCGCTCGGCCACCCAGGCGGCGACCTGGGCACGCGAACGCACCCCCAGCTTGCGGCGGATGTTCTCCACGTGCGACTCGGCCGTCCGCGGCGCGACCCCGAGGCGCCGGGCGACGGACTGGTTCGTCAGCCCCTGGGCCACGAGCTCGGCCACCTCGAGCTCACGGGCGGTCAGCCGCGGCCCGCGCTCGGCGTCCTCCCCCAGGAACTCGAGCAGCGGCTCGACGACGGAGCGCCAGTCGCCGTGGTAGTAGAGGTGGCTCGACCCGGACAGCGGAACCAGCGTCGCGCCCGGGACGAGCGCGGCGACCTCCCGCCCCAGCTCGAACGGGGTGCCCGTGTCGCCCTCGCGGTGCAGCACGAGGGTGCGCGCCCGCACCGATGGGAGCACGCCCCTGATGTCCGTGCCGTAGTAGACCTCGAGGAGCCGGGCGGCCACGTCCGCCGAGGCGCTGTCCCGCTGGAAGCGCGCGAACGCGGCCACCTCCTCGGGGCTCGGGTCCGTGACGAAGGCCTCGGCCAGGGCCCTCAGCCCCAGGCCCCAGTGGGCACGCACGAGCGCCACGACCGAGTCCCGCACGGCGGCGGGGGCCAGATCCCTCCCGCTGGCGCACGTGCCGTACAGCACGAGTGCCTCCACCCGCTCGGGATGCCGTGCCGCGATCGCGGCCGCGAGCTGACCACCCTGCGACGCCCCGAAGAGCCGGAACCGGCCGGCACCCGCCGCATCGGCGACCGCCATCGCCGCGGCCACCTGCCCCTCGAAGGTGAGGTCGAACCGGTCGCGGTCGGACAGGCCGCACCCCGGCTTGTCGTACCGGATCACCGTGAAGCGCTCCGCCAGGCGGTCGACGACGTCACCGAAGGCGCCGAGCTCCCGCTGCGCCACGAGGTGCGTGATCCAGCCCGAGTCGCACAGCAGCGCCGGCCCGGTGCCCGACGCCGACCAGGCCACCCGCCCCGCGGGCGTGCCGGTGTACCTCACCCTCGGCCGCACCGCTCCAGCCTGACAGCAGGCTTCGTCCGCGGCAAAGGTCGGCGTGGTCGGCGCACCCGGGCCGCCGGGCCCTTCAGGCCTCTGGACGACGACCACCCGGTCGGGCACGCTGTGAGCGTGTCCGCGCCGGATCGGCTCGTCGGGCGTGAGGCCGAGCTGACCCTGGCCGCCGCCGCCCTCCGTCGTCTCGGCGAGGGGCATGCCGCCGCCCTCGTCGTCGAGGGCGAGGCCGGCATCGGCAAGACCGAGCTCGTGCGCAGCATCGTCGAGGACTCCCGCGCAGGGGGCGTCACCGTGTTCACCGGGCAGGCGCACCCCTTCGAGCGCACCCGTCCCTTCGGGGTCGTGGCCCAGGCGCTCGACCTGAGCCGACGCTCACCCGACCCCCGCAGGGCCGCCATCGGGACGATGTTGACGAGCCCCCGGGAGGGACAGGCGGCCCTCGCTGCGGGCCGCGTCCAGTACCGCATCGTCGAGGACATCGTGGACCTCGTCGAGGCGACCTGCACCGAGAGTCCGGTGCTCCTCGTCGCCGAGGACCTGCACTGGGCGGATGCCGGGAGCCTGCTCGCGCTCTCGGTGCTGGCCCGGCGCCTGCCGCTGTCACCGCTGCTCCTCGTCGTGACGACCCGGACGTCACCGGTGCCGGCCGAGCTGGTGCGGCTGCTCGAGGACCTGTCGACCGAGGGCGGCACGACGGTGCACCTCGAGCCGCTCGGACCCGATGAGGTCGTGGCCCTGGCCTCCCGAACCCTCGGTGCGCCGCCCGGACCCCTCCTCGGCGCCATGCTCACCAAGGCGGGCGGCAACCCGCTCTGGGCGACCGCCGTGCTGCGCGCGCTGGGCGGCGCGGGGGTGCTGCACCGCACCGGCGGCGCCGTCGAGTCCACGACCTCGCAGCTCCCAGCCTCCGTCGGCGACCTCGTGGTCCGCCGCCTGTCGGAGCTGCCGGAGACCACGCGCGAGCTGCTCCAGGTCACCGCGGTCCTCGGGGATGCCGCGTCCGTCCGGGACGTGGCCGCCGTCGCCCACCGCGGGCAGGCCGAGGTCGTCACGGGCCTGCGGGAGGCGTTCGACGCCCAGCTCCTCGACGCGGGCGACGACCGGGTCGTCTTCCGGCACCAGCTCGTGCACGAGGCCATCTACGAGGACCTGCCGGCCCTGACCCGCCGCCTGCTGCACCGGGAGGCGGCGGCCGCCCTCATGGGCGCCGGCGCCGAGCCGCTCGAGGTGGCGGACCACCTCGTGCGGGGCGCGGAGCACGGTGACGAGGAGGCGGTCGCCCGGCTGAGAGAGGCAGCGGCCGCGGCGTCCGCCCGGGCGCCGCTCGTCACCGTCGACCTCCTCCACCGGGCTCGGTCCCTCCTCCCAGCCGGCCACCCCGATGCGGACGCCGTGAGCGCCGAGCTGGTCCAGGCACAGCTGCGTGCCGGGCTGGTGACCGACGCGTCGACCCTGGCCGAGACCCTCCTTGCCCGGCCGCACGCCCCGGAGGTGGAGACCCCCGTGCGCCTCGCCCTCCTCGGCGCCCTCGCCCTCCAGAACCGCGTGGACGAGGTCGTCCGCGTCGCGGAGGACACCCTCGTGCAGTCCCCCGGGCTGCCACCGCTCGCCCGGGTGCCCGTGCTCGCCCAGCAGAGCTGGGCGCACACGTACTCGGGCGACCACGACGAGGGTGCAGCGGTGGCCCGCCGGGCCCTCGCGATCGCCGAGGACGCCGGGGACGCGGCGATGACGGTGTGGGCGCTGACCGCCCTGCTCGTGGCCGTGGGGCGGCAGGGCCGCTACGGCGAGGCGCTCGCCCACGCGCAGCGCGCCGACACCCTGGCCGCCGAGGCCCACGACACCAGGTCCCTGCCCCTCCAGCCCAGGCTCTTCCTCGGGCTGACGCTCTTCGACTGCGACCGGGTCGCCGAGGCTCGGGCCGCCTACCGGGAGGCCCTCGACGACGAGTTCGGCTCGGGGTGGTGGCTCCCGGAGACCCTCATGGCGGACGCGCTCGTGTCGTTCGCCACCGGGGAGTGGCAGGACGCGGTCCCCAGCCTCGTCGCCTGCGGCCAGGCCGCCCAGGAGAAGGGGAGCCCCCTGCTCCTCACCCAGTCCCTGGCCTACCGGGTCCTCATCGCCACCGCACGCGGAGACCTGCCGGCCGCGCGAGAGCTGGCGACGGGCATCGTCGAGGCACTCGCCGGCGACCGGCTCGGCTACACCGCCGGCATCCTGGGGTCGGCCGTCGCGCGGCTCATGACGGCCGAGGGTGACGAGGAGGGTGCCCTCGAGGTCCTCGTGCGCTGCTGGCGGTTCGAGGCCGCACGCGGCGACCACTTCTACGACCGCTGCCTCGCCCCGGACCTCGTGCGCCTGGGCATCGCCAACGGTCGTCGCGACGTGGCGGCCGAGGTGACCGACGCCGTGTGGGCAGGGGTCGACCGGGCACCGGAGGTGGCGAGCGTCCGGAGCGTGGCACTGCGGTGCCGGGGCCTGCTCGCCGACGACCCGGACCTGCTGCTCGGGGCGGTCGCGCTCGCCCGGCAGGCGGGGCTGCTCGTGGACCACGCGGGCGCCTGCGAGGACGCGGCGGGGGCGCTGGCCGGGCACGCCCGCCGCGACGAGGCGACGGCGCTGCTCAGCGAGGCGCTCGAGCTGTACGAGCGGGCCGGCGCCGACGCCTGGGCCTCCCGGGTCCGGGCCAGGCTTCGAGGGCTCGGCGTCCATCCCGGCCCGCGCGGCCCCCGGCACCGGCCCGAGACGGGGTGGGAGAGCCTCACCCCGACCGAGCGGGCGGTGTCCCTCCTCGTCGCCGAGGGGCTGACCAACGGCGCCGTCGCCCGTCGGCTGTACGTCTCACCGCACACCGTCAACACCCACCTGCGGCACGTCTTCGCCAAGCTCGGCGTCTCCAACCGGGTGGCACTGGCCGGGGTGGTCAATCGCACGATCGGGTGATGTCTCCGGAGGCGGCTCGGCGCAGCATCAGTCGGGTCCACCGCGTCCGCGAGACCCCGGACGCCGACCCGACCAGGAGGTCGCCGAGATGCCCAGAATCGTCATCACCCACGCCGTCCAGGACGTCGACCGGTGGCTTCGCGGCCGGGGAGAGCGCCACGCCGCGGTCCCGGGTGCCCGCAACGCCGCGGACCTCGTGGCCCTCGACGGCAGCCCCCAGGCCGGGCTGACGTTCGAGGTCGACGACGTCGAGGGCCTCACGGGGATGCTGGCCTCGCTGCCTCCCCAGGTGGCCGCGCAGGCGAAGGCCCACGGCGTCGTCATGCCGATGGCGGTCTACGTCGAGCGTGGACCGGCACGCGACCACGCCGCGACGATGCGCCGGGCCTACGAGCTGATCAGCGCCGGCGACATCGACGGGTTCGGACGCCTCGTGGCCCCGGGCTTCGTCGAGCACGACGCGGAGCCGGGCATGGCCCCGACGAAGCACGGCGTCCTCGAGCTGTTCCGCGGCTACCGATCCGCCTTCCCCGACCTGCGGATGGATGCCCACGAGGTCATCGTCAGCGGCGACACGACCGTCGCCCGGGTGACCGCCTCCGGGACGCACGACGGAGAGTTCATGGGGATGCCGCCCTCCGGCCGCCGGATCGAGGTGGGCCTCATCGACATCATGCGGTTCGACGACGACGGCCTGATCAGCGACCACTGGGGTGTCATGGACGCACTGTCGATGATGCAGCAGCTCGGAGTGGTCCCCGAGGGCGCGCCCGCACCGTAGGTCCGCCCCGGTGGGCCACGACGACGACCGGGCACCCGGGGACCGTGCCTGATGGGCGGCTTCACGACGAGCATCGTCATCGACAGGCCGGTCGAGGAGGTCGCCGCGTTCCTCTCCGACCTCCTGAACGACCCCCGGTGGCGACGCGAGTGGGTCGGGGCGCGACCGGCATCCGACCAGGGCTCCGGCGTCGGCACGAGGACGCTCCTCATCGGCCAGTTCCTCGGCCGCCGCACGGAGGTCGTCTACGAGGTGAGCCGGTCCGAGGCGGCCCGGCTCACCGAGTGGGAGACCGTGTCGGGTCCGCTCCCCCTGACCTTCCGGAGGGAGTTCGAGCCCGCCGAGCGGGGTGGCGCCACCCTGGTGACCTTCACGTACGAGGCGCACCCCAACGCCGTGCTCAGGCTCCTCGAACCCTTCGTCGTCAGCCTCGGCCGGCGCCAGCTCGACGGCGACGTACCCAGCCTGAGGGCGATCCTCGAGGCCTGAACCGGGCGTCCCAGCCGGGCCGACCGGGTCCGGCCGTCACGTGGATGCCGTGGCGCCGTCCTCCGCGCCGTCCTCCGCGCCGGTCTCCGTGCCGGCCTCCGCGTCTGCCTCGACGAAGCCGCGGTGCAGGGCGTACAGCGCCTCGCGGACGACCTGCCGGTCGAGCGCCCCCCGGGGCCGGGCGTGCCGGTGGAGCGCGAGGCCGTCGAGCAGCGCGACGACCATGGGCGCCCGCTCCTGCGCGTGCGCGATGCCGAGGGCGCGCAGCGAGGTCTCGGCGCCGCGCTCGATGCTCGCCATGATCTCGTGGGCGGTGGCGCGCAGCTGCGGCCGGCGCACGCACTCGAGGTAGATCTCGAACTGCGCGACGGTGTCCGGCTCCGGCTCCGCGAGCACGGCGTCGACGAACCGGTCGATCGACGCGCGGGGTCCGAGCCCGGCATCGGCGACCGAGGCGGTCACGGCATCCACCCGCGCGACGATCCGCTGCCCGACGACCTCGAGCGCTGCCGCGACGAGGTCGTCGAGGGAGGAGAAGAAGTAGCTCGTCGTCGAGGTCGGCATCCCGGCCCGCGCCGCGATCGAGCGGTGGGTCGCGCCGGCGACCCCCTGCTCCGCGATGACCGCGACGGCGGCCTCGAGCAGGGCCGCCCGGCGGGCGCGCCCGCTGGCCCGGTGGGTGGCCGGCCTGATCGACATGACCCGAGTCTGCCAAGAGTCTGGACATTCGTCCAGACTTGGGCCACGCTGGGGTGGGGCCCGACCCCGCGGCAACACAGGAGGAACCCGTGGACCACCTCTCCGCCCGCCAGCACGTCGTCGACATGTGTCGCACGATGCTCGAGCGCGGCTACCTCAAGGCCACCGAGGGCAACGTCTCGGTCCGGGTCCCCGGCCGACGGCTCTACGCGGTGACGCCGAGCAACTACTCCTACGACCGGATGCGCGTCGAGGACGTCTGCATCGTCGACTTCGCCGGCGAGCACGTGCCCGACGCCGACCGCGCCGGGGCCGGCCTCGCGCCCTCCATCGAGTGCGGCATGCACGCGAACATCTACCGCGCCCGCCCCGACGTCAACGCCATCGTCCACACCCACCAGCCGTACGCCTCGGCCCTCGCCGTCCTGCGCCGCCCGATCCCCGCCCTCACCGACGAGCAGGTGCGCTTCCTCGGCCGCGAGGTGGCGATCGTCGACTACGCGCCGTCCGGCACCGGCTTCCTCGCGAGGAACGTGCAGAAGAAGGTCACGAGCGGCGACAACGCCTTCATCCTCGCCAACCACGGCATCGTCGCCGTCGGCACCGACCCGGAGCGCGCCGTGTTCAACATGGCCCTGCTCGAGAAGGTGTCGATCGCCTACCTGCTCGCGCTGACGACCGAGACGGGAAAGGTGTACACGATCCCGACACCGATCCGCGAGGTCGCCTTCGCGAAGCTGCGGGCCGACGAGAAGCGGATCGGCGCCCAGGTCACGAAGTCGGTTCCCGCAGAGCGGGTCCCGGATGCCGTCCCCCTCCCCAGCGCGGATGCCGCCGCGCGCGACGAGGCAGCGAGGGCGGTGGCGGCCGGCCCGTCGTCGAGTGAGCAGGACACGCCGAAGCCGGACCCCGCATCCCGCGCATGTCCTGCTCACTCGACTCCGGCCGGCACGGCATCCCAACAGCTCGGCTACGCCATCAGCAGCTATCCCGACGTCGAGGACACGATGCGGCGCCTCCGGGCGCTCGTCGACCAGCCGGTGCGGGGGCTGCGGCACGACGCGCTCAACGACGTGCTCGAGTGGTTCGAGACCAAGTGCCAGGGGAGCAAGGAGCTCACCGACCGGGCGAGGTCACGCATCCCCGGCGGCGTGCAGCACAACCTCGCCTTCAACCACCCGTTCCCCCTCGCGATCGACCGCGCCGAGGGCGCCCACCTCACCGACCGCGACGGCAACGTCTACATCGACTTCCTCCAGGCCGGCGGGCCGACCATCCTCGGCAGCAACTACGCGCCCGTCAACGACCGGGTCGCGGAGGTCGTGCGCGAGTCCGGCCCCGTGACCGGGCTCTTCCACGAGTACGAGCTCAAGCTGGCCGAGTCGATCCACCGCTTCATGCCGCACGTCGAGATGTACCGCTCGCTCGGGTCCGGCACCGAAGGGGTCATGGCGGCGGTCCGGGCCGCACGGGCCTTCACCGGGCACTCGGTCGTCGTCAAGGTCGGCGGCGCCTACCACGGCTGGTCCGACACGCTCGTCTACGGGCTGCGGGTGCCGGGCACCTACCGGATGAACGCGAAGGGCATCCCCTTCGGCGCGACGAGCGCGACCCGCGAGGCCTTCCCCCACGACCTCGGCGCCCTGCGGCGCAAGCTCATCGAGAACCGGGTGCGGGGTGGCACCGCCGCCGTCGTCCTCGAGCCCCTCGGCCCCGAGTCGGGCACCCGGCCGGTACCGCGCGACTTCAACGCCCGCGTACGGGAGCTGTGCGACGAGTTCGGCGCCCTGCTCGTCTTCGACGAGGTCGTCACCGGCTTCCGGGTCGGGATGGGCGGTGCCGCAGGGTACTTCGGCGTCACGCCCGACCTCACCGTGCTCGGCAAGGCCGTCGCCGGCGGCTACCCGATGGCCGGCGGCGTCGGCGGCCGCGGGGAGGTCATGGCGGTCTTCGGCTCCGGGCTCGACGGCAGGAGCGGGGCGCACGTGCAGGTCGGCGGGACCCTGTCGGCGAACCCGCTGTCCTGCGCGGCCGGCTACTTCGCCATCGAGGAGATGGCCCGGACGAACGCCCCGGTCATCGCGGGGCGAGCCGGTGACCGGCTCGCCGCGGGGCTGCACCGGCTCGTCGCGAAGCACGGCCTGCCGTACGTGGTCTACAACCAGGGCTCGATCGTCCACCTCGAGTGCAGCGGCGTCATGCTCCTGGACATGCACAGCCCCATCAAGCTCCTCAGGGAGAACAAGCCCCGCAAGCGGCTCATGGAGCAGATGGGCGCGGCCTACACGGCCAACGGCATCATCACCCTCGCCGGCTCACGGCTCTACACGTCGATGGCCGACACCGACGCCGTCGTCGACGACGCCCTGGAGCGCTTCGACCGGGTGTTCTCGATGGTCGACGGTGTCTGAGACCGCGCCGGCGCGGCGCCGCACCCGGCCGCACCGGGTGCGCGCCGCACGATGGCCGCTGCTCCTCGCCTTCGCCTCCCTCGTCGCGTCGACCCAGGTGCTCTGGCTGTCCTTCGCGCCCGTGACGACGCGCGCCGCCGACACCCTCGGGGTCTCCGACGGCGCGATCGGCGACCTCGCCGTCGTCAACCCGATCGTCTACGTCCTCCTCGCGATCCCCGCCGGCCGCTGGGCCGACCGCCGGTTCGGCCTCGCCCTGTCGACGGGGGCGGCCCTCACCGCCGCCGGGGCGCTGCTGCGGGCGGTGAACCCAGAGTCCTACGGGTGGCTGCTCGCGGGGCAGGTCGTGCTCTCGGTCGGCCAGCCGCTCGTGCTCAACGCGACGACGAAGGTCGCCTCCCGGTGGTTCCCGGCGACCGAGCGGACCCGGGCGATCGCCGTGGGCGCCGGCGCCCAGTTCCTCGGCATCCTCGTCGCCGCGACGACCGCGGGCCCACTCATGGATGCCGGGGGCCTGCCGCTCCTGCTCGGCGCCTACGCGGCGCTGGCGACCGGCGCCGCTCTCGCCCTCGTGGTCGCCCTGGCGCTCGTCCCACCCGCCTTCGCCGCGGATGCCGGGCCGTCGCCCTCGCTGAGCTGGCTGCGGCACGACCGGCTCCTGCTCAAGCTCGCGGCCCTGCTCTTCGTCGGGGTCGGGCTGTTCAACGCGCTCGCGACGTGGCTCGACCCGATCCTGGAGGACCTCGGCATGGCCGGCTCGGGAGGCACCATCATCGCGACGACGACGGTCGCCGGGCTCGTCGGCACCGCCGTCCTGCCCGACCTCGCCGCTCGGCGCGACCGCCGCCGCACCGTGCTGCTCACGACGACCGTCCTCGCCGTCGTCGTCTTCCCGCTCGTCTCGGTGCTGCCGGCCGTCGGGCTCGTCGCGGTCGCGCTCGCCGTCGTCGGCTTCTTCCTCCTCGCCGGCATGCCCATCGCCCTGGACTGGTCCGAGCTCGAGGCCGGCCCGGAACGCGCCGCCACGGCGACCGGGTTCCTCCTGCTGGCCGGCAACCTCGGCGGTGCGGTGCTCGTGCTCGCCGTGCAGGCGGTCGTGGGCAACCCCTACCTCGCCCTCGGGGCGTTCGCCCTGCTCGCCCTGCCCGGCGTTGCCGTCGCGAGCCGGTTGCCGGCGCGCGCCGGGTCGCACCGCGACCCCGAGCCCTCCACCTCCCGGGACGCGACCCCGTGACCGGCTTCGTGCTCGGGGTCGACCTCGGCACCGGCGGCCCCCGGGTCGCGCTCGCGGGCACCGACGGGGTGCTCGTCGGTCACGCGAAGGAGCCCGTGGACCTCAGGCTGCTCCCGGGCGGGGGAGCCGAGCAGGACCCCGACCACTGGTGGCGAGCGATCGTGACCGCGAGCCGCAGGCTGCGCGCACGGCATCCGCAGCAGTATGCGCAGGTCACGGCGATCTGCATGAGCAGCCAGTGGGGCGGGCTGGTCCCGGTGGACGCGGCGGGGCGGCACGTGCACCCGGCCCTGACCTGGATGGACGCGCGAGGGCGGCGCTGGTCGGAGGAGGTCACCGGCGGCGGGGTGCGCGTGCCCGGGGGCTACAACGCACGGGCCCTGCGGCACTGGCTCTCGCGGACCGGGGGCGTGCCGACCCGCACCGGCAAGGACCCGGTGGGGCAGGCGGCGTGGCTGCGGCGCGAGCGGCCCGAGGCGGATGCCGCGGCGGTCTTCCTGCTCGACGTGCCGGAGTACCTCACGATGCGGCTCACCGGCCGCGCGGTCGCCGGTTGGGACACGGCCGTGCTGCGGTGGTGCACCGACAACCGCGACCCCTCGGACGTGCGCTGGGACGCTGCCCTCGCGCGACGCTGCGGGCTGGACGTCGGCCGGCTGCCCGAGCTGGTGCGCCCGGGGACCGTCGTGGGGACGGCGCTGCCCGCCGTGGCCCTCGAGCTCGGGCTGCCGGGCGGGGTGCGGGTCGTCGCCGGAACGGGCGACACGACGGCGGCGGCCGTGGGCGCCGGCGCCACGGCCGACTTCGACGCGCACCTGTACGTCGGGACGTCGGCCTGGCTGAGCTGCCACGTGCCGTACAAGCGCACCGACATCGTGCACAACATCGCCTCGCTGCCGTCCGTCGTGCCCGACCGGTACTGGGTGGCGACGGTGCAGGACGTCGCCGGCAAGGCGGTCGACTGGCTGCTCGACTCGGTGGTGTACGCGCAGGACGGCATGCTCGACGCCGCGCCGCGGCCCGCGGACGCGTTGGAGCGGCTCAACGCCCTCGCGGCCGCCGCACCACCCGGCTGCAACGGGGTCGTCTTCACGCCGTGGCTCAACGGCGAGCGCACGCCGGTGGACGACCCTCACGTGCGGGGCGGGTGGTTCAACGTCTCGCTGTCGACGACCCGCGCCGACCTCGCACGCAGCGTCTTCGAGGGGATCGCCCTCAACGCGAGGTGGATGCTCGAGGCGGTCGAGCGGTTCACCCGGCGCGGCCGGCCCGAGGCGGTCGAGCGGTTCACCCGGCGCGGCCGGCCCGAGGCGGTCGAGCGGTTCACCCGGCGCGGCCGGCCCGAGACGTTCTCGTCGTTGCGCTTCATCGGGGGCGGGGCGAGCTCGGCGCTGTGGTGCCAGACGATGGCCGACGTGCTCGGGATGCCGGTGCGCCAGGTCGCGGACCCGGTCGTCGCCAACGCGCGCGGGGCGGCGCTCATCGCAGCGATCGGGGTGGGGGCACTCGACTGGGCGGACGTGCCCTCGAGGGTCGAGGTCGCGGCGACGTTCGTCCCCGACCCGGCCGTCCGGGCGGTCCACGACCGGCAGTACGCCGCGTTCCGCGACATCTACCGGCGCACCCACGGCCTCTACGCGCGCCACAACGCGGCAGGAGCCATCGCCGAGCGCTGACGGCACGGACGGTGTCGAGCAGCGCCCGGGTCGCGGGGTAGGCCGGGGGCGGACATGGCTGGGGCCCCGCCCGGGGTGGGCGGGGTGCGGGGCGGGGTCACGCTGGTTCCCGGGCCGACCGGGTCGCGAGGGCCCGGTCGTAGGAGCCGAGGGTGAGGTCCCACTGCACCCGGGACCGGTGGCGTCCTCGACGACCGCCCCGGCGTAGCGGCGGGTGTGCACGATGGTGTGGTGCCGTTCGCACAGCAGCGCCGCGTTGCTCAGGTCGGTCGGGCCGCCGTCGGCCCAGTGGGTCAGGTGGTGCGCGTCGGTCCAGTGAGCGGGCATGTCGCACCCGGGGTAGGTGCAGTGCTGGTCGCGGAGCCACAACCGCTTGACCTGGGCCGCGGTGAACAGCCGCACGTCCATCCCCTGGTCGAGCACCGCCCCGGCGACACCCAGGACGGTCGGGATGATCGTGGCGTCGCAGGCCAGGCGGCGCACCGTCTGCGGCGCGAGCAGGGTGCCCGCCTCGGGACCACCCATGGCCACCCCGGCACCGCGCAACCCGTCGCGCAGGGCGTCCAGGCCGACGGTGACGAACAGCTGGCACTTGGTGTGCCGGGGCCCGGCCTCGGCCCGCTCCACCGCCCGGCGCACCAGCGTGATCAGCGCCTCCGCGCGGCGCCGGTCGCTGCAGCGCAGGTCGCGCTCACCCTCGACCGGCCGGGGCGCGGACAACGGCCCGAGCGCTGCCTCCAGCACGGCCCGCCCCTCCGGGTCGAGCACCATCCGGTACTCCGCCATCCCCATCGCGTCGATCCGCGGCTGGGACAACGACACGAAACGCTTCGCGGCATCCTCGTCGCGCTGCAGCTCGCCGTCGCCGCCGTACTCGGCCAGCAGCCGCGGCCGCAGCATCCGGCACCCCCGCGGCCCGTGCCGGACCGCCATCTCGACCAGCCCGTCGACCACCGCCGGCTCCACCCCCTCGGCCAGCAGCGGCGCGAGCCTGTCGGCCTCGGCGAGCACCACCGCGGCACTGCGCACCGGCAGCTCACCGGACAGCACGGCATCCTTGACCGCCGCCCGACCAGGCACGCCGAACGCCGTCGCGACCGCGACGACCTGCGCCGCCCCACCACCGCGGGTGGCCGGCGCGTGCGCCCGCACCCACTGCACCGGAGTCAACGCCGCCGGCCCGGCCCCGGTCTCCCCCCGGCTCATCGCCTCCGCGAGCACCAGCACCCGCGCCGCCTCACCCGCGGCCACCATCCGGTCAGCCTCGCCCATCACCGCCTCCAGGTCCGCCGAGCTCGCCCGCCACAGCTCGCCCCCGAGACCGTCCACCGCGCCGACGGCCGCCACCATCTGGTCGCGCCGCTCCCGAAGCGTTGGCCCCGTCCTCATGCATCAATCGTACAAGTGTCCACCGACACGGCTCCGACGTCGTCCACAGGCTCCGAAGCCCGGGTCAGCATCCCCGGACGCCTGCCGGCCGAGGGTCAGGCAGCGACGTGAGGTGCCTCGCCGTGGCGTGGCCGTCGCGGGCGAGCACGATCGTGTGGGTCAGCTCGATGTTCAGGGAGTGGGGGCCTGACCGCGGTCACGGTGAACGAGAGGGGCGAGGGCGGCCATCGCAGCGAGGGTGAGGAGTACGAACCACATGCCGCGGCTCGTCGACTCCTGGTTCTCCCAGAAGAGCCAGATCCCGATGACGGGGGCAACGCACGCGAGACACCAGCCGACGAGCATCGACCGGCCCAGCAGGACGGGCCGGGTGAGCACGGCCGACAGCGGCACGCCGACGGCGAGGACGGCGACCCAGACACCCTGGAGGCTCCACCCCGGCTCGCTGGAGTACGTGTCCCGCGCCAGGTCGACGAACGTCCACGCCCCCGCGAGCGCGAGCGCCAGCACGAGCCACGGCGCCCAGTCCGAGCGTGGGAAGGCGCCGAACCCGAGGTCCGACTCGCGCCGAGCCGCGACGACGGCGAGGGCGCCGGCGGCGAGAAGGGCGAGGGGGGCGGCGCACGCGGTCCAGAAGCCCACGCCCAGGTCCGAGGTCCCGTTGTCGTTGAGCGTGTTGAGCATGTCGAAGACGACGACGGTTCCCATGGCCGATGCCCCGATGACCGCACCCAGCCCCTGCATCCGCCACCGCGCGATCAGCGCCAGGCCTCCCAGGCCGAGGAGGACGAGCCCGAGGTAGAGCAGGTACGCCGCCTTGTACGGGTCGTTGGTCCACGTGGTGTCGTCCCACTGCTGCGGCAACACCACGGACAGGAGCATGAGGGCGCCCGACACCAGGGCGGCGATGCCGCTCAGCTTCCAGTACTGCCGGGATGCCGGTGCGGGCCTGCCGTGCGGGTCGCCTGCCGGCGTGGCGGGTCTCGTGGCAGTCCCGGTGTCGGCCGACTCCGCTGTCTGCGGCCCGGCGTCCTGCGCTGTGCCGCTCGTCAGGGCCATGGCGGGGGAGGGTGGTGGTCCAGCCGCCGGGGGATCCGCGGCACGCGGAGCGTCCGCGGTGGACGGCCCGTCCGCGACGGGCGGCGCGCCCCCGACGGGCGGTGCGCCCGCGTCGGGCGGTGCGCCCGCGTCTGGCGGTGTGGGCGCCGCGACAGGATGGGCGGCCACGACCTCGGCGGTCACGGGCACGACGGCCTGACCGGTGGGCCCCGTGAGGGTCACGGTCCCCGAGAGGCGGCCCGCCGCCGCCGGGTCCACGGCCACGTGCACCTCGGGTGGCTCCACGGTCGCCGTGACCCACGCCTCGGACTGCGACACCGTGACGGCACCCGCGAGCGGCGGGCCACCCAGGCGAATGGTCCTCGCAACGGGCAGGTCCGACGTCGCGAGGGTGCCGAAGTGCAGCTCAGCCGGCTCCGGCGACACCGCGGTGCCCGCGAGGGCCTCCGACGCCGCTTCCTGCACGTACCGGATGTCCGAGCGGGACACCTCGAGCAGCGCCTGGTGGGCGCCCAGCGCCGCAGCCAGGTCCGTGGATGCCGTCCGTGCCCGGAGCTCGGCCACCGCGCCGAGCCGGGTGAACACGTTGTCGCTCGTGAGGGCGGCGGCGACGTCGGGCGGGATTGGCAGTGGTTGGAGCCGACGTCGCTGGCTGCGGGCCAGGTAGAGCTCCCCCTCGAGCTCCACGTCGCGGCCCGGCGTCTGCTTCGGGTTGCGCTCCCGCACCCGGTCGTACACGTAGTCGTAGAGCTCGTTCAGCGAGATGAGCCCGTCCTCGTCGCGGTCGGCCTCGCCGCTCGTGAGGCCTTCCACGACGGCGGAGGTGAACACCGACGGCTGCTGCTGGTGCTCGTCGGCGAGGCTGTTCCCCTCGAACGCGTACTCCATCGCGCTCGATGCCGTGATGACGGCCCGGCCACGACCGCCGCCGAGCTTGCCGCTCGGGAAGCTCTCCAGGACGTTGGCGGACCCGGCGGCCCGCACGGCCACCCCCTCGCCGAAGGCCCCCCCGTAGCAGCAGTCGAGGAACAGCACGATGCTGCGCGCCCTCGAGCTGCGCATGCACCGCTGGACGAGGTCGGCCGGGACGGCCGTGGACGCGAGGCGGTCCGGGCGGGTGTTGCGGGCCGCGAAGAACAGCTCGCCCGAGTCGCTCTTCAGCCCGTGGCACGAGAAGTGCAGCAGGACCAGGTCGTCGGACCGGCTCTCGGCGAACAGGTCCTCGATGTGCCCGCCGACGACGTGCGCGGGCTCGTTGTGCACGACGTCGACGTCGAAGCCACCGACGTTTCGGTCACCCAGCACGCTCGCCAGCGCCGCGGCATCCGCTGCCGGCGCCCTGAGCCGGCTCAGGCCGGGGTGGTCGTACTCATCGCTGGCGATGATGAGCGCCCGACGCCGGCCCTCCACGACCTAGTCCTTCTCGGCGTGCCTGCTGAGGAACATCGCCACGAGCCGGTCCTGCTCCTCGCTCGATGCCCCGGACAGCTCGAGGACGTCGCCCCCCACCTCGAGCCTGACCTGCCGAGGTGCGTCGTCACCACGCTTGAGCCAGGCCACCATGGCCGTGACGACACCGGCAAGACCCTGCGTGCCCACGAGCGCGACGACGAACTGGCCGATCGCCGCCACGTCGAGGCCGCGGCTGCCCGGAGGCGCGGGGGTGCCTGCGGGGACGGCCCGGACGTCGCTGACGTCGAGCCGGCGCACCTCGTCGCGCAGCTGCCGGGTCAAGGTGTCGAGCCGGGCGTCGTCAGCCCCGGACTCCGCAAGGGACACGAGAACGGCGGTCTCTTCCAACGACCCCACCTCCCGGTGAGCGAGCCGGCCCCGGCACCGCGGCGGACGGACACGGTCGAGCGAGTCGCTGGGGTGCCGACGCCACGTCCGTCAACTCTAGACCCGCGCGCCCGCGAGTGTAAGGAGCATTGTGGGCCGAGCAGCCTCAGTCGCGCACAGGAGGCTCGGGTGGGAGTGGCTGTGGGTTCAGTGCGACGAAGTCGATCGAGGGGCGGCCCTCACCGGGCGGCAGCGGCTGCGGGTTGAGCGCGACGAAGTCGATCCTGCCGCCAGCCGTGAGCGGCCGAGGATCGAGGGCGATGAGACGGATGCGCGCACGGGGCGGGAGTGGCTGCGGGTTGAGTGCCACGAGGTTGATCGTCGTGTCCGGCGCAAGGGCCTGCGGGCCGGGGGCCAGCAGGCTGATGGTCGCGTCCGGCGGAAGGGGCTGCGGGTCGAGGCCGACGACGTTGATCCGGATCTCGGGCGGCAGCGGCTGCGGGTTGAGGGCGACGAGGTTGACGTCGAGCGCCGACACGGGCGTCGGGGAAACGGGATCGTGCATGGCAGTTCCCTTCCAGGTGGGCCGTTCCCGGCCGGCGACGAAGCGCTCGGGAGGGGACGGAGGTCGAAGACACCGGATTTCCGCACACCGGCGCACACGCCGGGCTGATGGGCCCGGCCCAGTGCCATCCCGACCACTGTCGGCCCCGGCGCTCCCGGCAGGTCGGGGATGTCGGTCGTCGTGATGTGGTTGGAGCGGAGCCGGGTGACCCACGTTCCTGCACGCAGGCAAGCAGGTCAAGGGGTGCGTAGAAGTGGTGGAGCGCGTCGACCACGTCGCCGGGGACGTCGACCAGGGCCATCTGCAGGTCCTCGTCTCATCGTGTGCTGTGCCGGAATCCGGCCGGCGGCCGGTGTCGGCCATGGGCCGATGTCCGTCCCCGCGGCCCGTCAGCGGGAGACTGGTCGGGTGGGCACCGTCATCGAGGTGGAGCACCTGGCCAAGCGCTACGGCGACGTGCAGGCGGTCGCGGACGTCTCGTTCGAGGTCCACGAGGGAGAGATCCTCGGGATCCTCGGGCCGAACGGGGCCGGGAAGACGACGTCGGTCGAGTGCGTCCAGGGGCTTCGCGCCCCGGATGCCGGCCGCGTCGACGTGCTCGGCCTCGACCCGACAGTCCATGCCTCGGCCCTCCGAGAGCGCATCGGCGCCCAGCTCCAGGAGTCCTCGTTGCCGCAGCGGCTGCGGGTCGGCGAGGCGCTCGCGCTGTTCTCGTCCTTCCAGCCCGGCGGACCGCCGTGGCGCTCGGTCATGCACGACTGGGGGCTGGAGGCCAAGGAGAAGGCGGCCTTCGGCAGCCTGTCCGGAGGGCAGCGCCAGCGGCTGCTCGTCGCCCTGGCCCTCGTCAACGACCCCGAGGTCGTCTTCCTCGACGAGATGACGACCGGGCTCGACCCGGCGGCACGACGCTCGACGTGGGAGCTCGTCGAGCGCATCCGGGCCCGGGGGACCACGGTCGCGCTCGTCACGCACTTCATGGACGAGGCGGAGCGGCTGTGCGACCGGCTCGTCGTCGTCGCGGCCGGCCGGGTCGTCGCGACCGGGACACCGGCCGAGCTCGTCGCGGCCCACTCCGACGGTGTCACGGTGACCTTCAGCGCCGGCGGGGCCGACGTCCGCTTCCTCGAGGGACTGCCCGGCGTGCACCGGGTCGAGGTGGTGGACGACCGGGTGCTCGTGCACGGCATCCCGGCGGTGCCGCCGCACGTGGGGAAGGCTCTCGTCGACCGGGGCATCACACCCGACGACATGGACGTCGAGCGGCCCTCCCTCGAGGACGTCTACCTCCGGCTCGTCGAGGACGGCCGGTCGTGAGCCGGATCCGGGCGCTGTCCCGCACCGAGCTTCGGCTCTTCCTCCGCGAGCCGGTGACGGTGCTGTTCACCCTCGCCCTGCCGCTCATGGTGCTCTACGTGCTCAACGGCGTCTTCGGTCGGGAGCCGGCGGGTGGCGACCCCGGCGATCTCGTCGTCTACCGCGGCTTCGACGCCCCCGACTGGTACACCCCCGCCTACGTGGCGATGGCCGTCGCCGGCTTCGCGCTCATCGCCCTGCCGGCGCACCTCGTCGAGTACCACGAGAGCGGCGTGCTGCGCCGGTTCCAGGCGTCCGGGCTTCCCAAGGGGACCGTCCTGCTGTCCCAGGCGGCCGTCGCGATGACGGTCGCCACGGTCGGGTGTGGTCTGCTCGTCGCTGCCGCGCTGGCCTTCACCGGGGCGAGCGCGCCGTCGGACCTCGGCCGCTTCCTGGCCGCCTACCTCGTGTCCGCAGCTGCCATCACGGCGGTGGGCCTGCTCCTCGGCGTGCTGCTGCCCACCGCTCGCGCGGCCCAGTCCGTGGGGCTGCTCGCCTGGTTCGTGTCACTGTTCGTCTCGGGGGGCGGCCCGCCCCCCGAGGTCCTCCCGGAGGGCCTGCGGACGGTGGGCGACTGGTGGCCCCTCACCCCGGTCATCCGCACGCTCCAGGAGCCGTGGCTGACCGGCGAGTGGGCGACGCGAGACTCGCTCGTCACGATCGGCATCGGCGTCGTCGCGATCGCGGTGGCGTGGCGCGCCTACCGGTGGGACTGAGCCGCGGCCGGGCCGGGCGACGGGGTCTGACCCCGCCTCGTGCGTGCACGGTGTCCGAGGTCGGTGCGAGGCTGAACGGGTGAGCACGCAGGCGGAGGCTTCGGTCACGTGGCCTCAGGCGCTGTCATGGCGCCTGCAACGGCACCTCCTGGATCCCGTGGGGTCGGGGTCGGTCGCCGACGTGGTGCGCCGGCTGGGCGCGGTCCTTTCCATGGATGAGTCGCTCGCCGAGCTCGCTGTGCGGACCCGCCTCGCGACGTCCCGTCCGGGCGAGCTCGCGAAGGCCATTGCCGACGGAGAGGTCATCGAGGTGTTCGCCTTTCGCGGCTCGATGCACCACCTCTCGCCGGAGGAGGGCGGCATCTACCTGGCTCTGCGGTCGGCGGGCCGGCAGTGGGAGCGCGCGAGCTGGGTGGAGTACTACGGGCTCACTCCCGCCGCTTGGCCGGACTTTCGGGCTGCGGTGCGCGAAGCGCTGGGCGACCAGCCGTTGACCCTCGTCGAGCTGGGCGAGGCCGTGTCGCGACACCGCGCGTACCGGCACCTCAAACCGGTGTTCGACGAGGGCGCGAGCACCCTGATCAAGCCACTCACCTGGCAGGGTGACATGAGCTTCGGCCCGCCGAGAGACGGCCAACGCACCTTCCGTCGCGTCGACACCAACCCGAGGTGGCGCGGCATCCCCGACCTCGACGACGCCGGCCCGCGGGCTATCACGGCGTACCTGGGCACGTACGGGCCGGCGACGCGTGACCACCTCCACTACTGGCTCGTCGACGGCCTCAGCGCGGGCCGGCGACGCGTCGACTCGTGGTTCGCGGCGCTCGGCGACGAGCTGGCAGCGGTGGATGTCGAGGGCACGCAGGCCTACGTCCTGCGCACCGACGTCGCCGCGCTCGAGTCTGCGCAGCCGTCCCGGGCGGTGCGGCTCCTTCCCGGGCACGACCAGTGGGTCATCGGCCCCGGCACCAAGGACACCCACGTCACCCCCTCGTCACGACGAGAGCTCATGACTCGCAAGGCCAACCCGGTGATCGCCGGCGGGGTGGTGTGCGGAACCTGGGCCCGGCGCGGCGACGAGTTGACGGTGACCTGGCTCGACGAGCAACGGCGACCCGACTCGGTCATCGAGGAGCAGGTCGGCCGCCTGTCCGACCTCCTCGGAACGGACCTGGGACTGCGCCTGATCCCCCACAGGGGGTAGCCGGAGTTCAGGGACGGAATGGACGCCCGTCAGCCACCGGGAGATGCGTGCGGGCGCGGACTCGGCGGGCCCGGACGAGGCGAGGGGGTCGTCGCGCGACTGGACGATGAGGGTGGGCACGGATCCCGTCACGAATCGACGCGGCACTCGACGCGTGTGGCCCAGTCGGGGGTGGCCGGGAGCTGCTGGTGGCGGCGACCCAGGACGGCGGCGATGACGGCCGCGCCGGGCGGTGGTGCCGCCGGCCACGGGGTGTCGGCGTCGGTGAAGGTGACGACGACATCGGGCCGGGGCCGCTGGCGGTCGACGGCGGCGAAGCCGTGGCGTAGGTCGGTGCCCCCGGCGCCGGCGAGAGTTGCGTCGCGGGCGCTGCGCAGCTGCTGGACGGTGTGCACCGCCGCGTCCACGCTGTAGAAGGTGAGTGCGGTGCCCGGGACGGCGAGCGCGAGGAGGACGGCGTCGACCTCGCCCAGGGCGCGGGCGAGGAGCTGGTCGTCGACACTGGCCGAGGTGTCGACGATGACGGCGACGTCGGGCACCGGTCGGCGCTGCCCGGGCAGGACGACGCCCGGCACCGACCCCGCGCGTCGCGAGGGTCGCAGGTAGGTGTACTCGCCCCGGCCGGCGGCCCAGCCCACGGCCCGGCGTACGGCGCCGGCGAGCAGCGGTTCCCACGCGACGGTGGGCTCGAGCATCTGCTGCACCCAGCGCAGCGCGTACCCGGGGTCGGTGCCGCGCCGGGTGTGGTGGCCGCGGAACTCGACCGCGACGGCATCCCGGATCGCCCGTGCGCCGGCCGTGGTCACGACGCCGGCCTGGTCCTCGTCGGGTCCGAGCTCGTGGCTGCGCCGGATGCCGTCGGCGCCGCTGCCGCACCCGTCTGCCGGTCCCAGCCCGGCTGCGTCGGTCTCGTCGGCCGGTGTCGGCAGCCCGGACAGCGCGGCGTAGTACTCCTCCGCGGACCGGTTGGGCGGCAGCGACAGGTCCGAGGCCCGGGCCAGGCGGCTCGGGCGCAGCTCGTCCGGGTCGAGCGTCGCCGCGACGGTGGCGTCGGTGGCGGTGGTCCACGCCGGGGCGGTCGAGGAGTCGACGCCCATGGTGCGCGCTCGCCCCGTGTGGTCGGACAGCAGGTGCCAGACGAGGTGGGCCAGCTCGCGGGCGACGTCGGGCACGGACGCGGCGGCCAGCCAGTCCTCGTTGACGTAGACGCGCCACCACTCGTCGCACGTCATCGTCGGCACCTCAGGGGCGGGCACCGTCACCAGCGCGTACAGGGCGTGCGAGAGGTAGGGCAGGTCGCGGGGTCGCTCCGCCGACCGGCGCCCGCTGCCGTCGGGGGGCGGGCTGACCAGCCACAGCTTCGCGGCGGTGAGCTTGCGGTCGTCCACGACCGCGCCGTCGCCCGTCACCGCGCCGTGGGCAGGAGGCCCGCGAGGGCCAGCGCCGGCGCGAACACGGAGATGTCCGCGGGCATCGGGGTTCCCTCGGGTCGCACCTCGGGCCGCAGCAGTGAGCGCACGACCGGCACGGCGGGGTCCAGGCTGGCCTGCTGTGCTGCCCGTGCGCACAGGCGCACCGCCGCGACCCACCGGTCGGGGGTGGTGTCGCGCGAGACCGCGGCGTGCACGGACTGCAGGGTGACGAACACCCGGTCCGCCCGCATCCCGGCGAACGATGCGGCCTCGACATCGCCGAGGAGCACCTCCGGGTCGGGCAGGTCCTGGGCGGCCGACCACGTGAGGTACTCGTGGGCCACGGCATCCCCGACCGCGCCGGCGACGAGCAGGCGGTGCACCTGCGGTGAGACCCCGAGGGACTTGGCGAACGCGACGAGGCGTGCCGCGTAGCTCCACGTGCGGGGGGTGGGGAACGCCCGACCCCGTGCCCCGGCATCCTTGGGGATGACACTGAGCTGCGACTCGCGCGCGCGGAGGAACCCCGCGACGAGCACGAGCTCGTCGGCGAGGCGACGGTCGTACCCCAGCGGCACCTCGTGGACCGGCAACGAGGGCCACCGACCGCTGACCAGCCCGTCGCTGTACACCTCGAGGGGCAGCGCCCAGTCGAGGTGGATGAACCGGGATGTCGTGGGCGCGGCGAGCTCCCACCCGGCGGCCGCGACGTCGGAGGGGTTCGCGGCCGCGACGAACGCGACCGTCTCGGGCAGCTGCAGCGCCCCCACCTCGTAGTGGGTCAGCGGCCGCAGCGCCGCCGCCTGCAGCGACGGTGAGGCCGTGGAGAACTCGTCGAAGAACGCGATCGACGGCCGCCCCGCCGCTACCAGCCGGCGCGCCCACGCCGGCGGCGCCAGCGACACCGTCCCGTCGGGTCCGACAACCGGCAGGCCCGCGAAGTCGGAGGGCTCGGAATGGGTGATGATCACCGTCTCGACGTGCCACCCCAAGGAGCGCGCGGACTCCACCGCCGCCGTCTTCCCCTCGCCGGGGTTGCCCCACAGCAGCACCGGCACCCGTGCGCTGACGCAGATGCCCAGCGCCTGCAGCGTGTGCTCGTAGTCGACCCTGCTCGTGACCGCCACCGGTGGGCTCCCCTTCCTTGGGTGCGGGTCTCGCGACCCGATGTGCGGACACCCTGCCCGACGCCACCGACAGCCCCGCCGCGGTCAGCGCGCCGCAGCATCCTGTCCCGTCAGCCGGCCGCCCTCAGGCACCGGTCGACCGCCTGGACGTCGCGCAGGTGCCCGGCTTGGCGCACTCCTCGCCGGATGACCGCGTGCACGGCGTGGCGGGTGCCGAGCACCTCGAGCAGCACCGCCAGGTCGGTGCGGGCGACCGCCGCCGGCCGACCCGCGAGCAGTGCGTCCACCTCGGCGCACAGCAGGTCGAGCGCGCGGGTCGACGGGGTGGCAGCGGTGATGCCGTGGTCGCGCAGCACGAGGAAGTGGCCGAGCGTGGGGGTGCACCCGGCCAGGGCCCACGTGCCGAGCTCGCGGGCGAGCACCGGGGCCGGCGCCGCCAGCGCCGTCGCCAGGGCGTACGCCCGCTGCACCGGCACCGCGACGTCGAGCAGGGCCAGCAGCGCCCTGCGGGGCACACCGAGCGCGAGCCACCCGCCCCACTGCGCCGCGGGCGCGCGGTCGTGCGGCGCGTCCTGCCACGCGAGCCACGTGGCGATATCGGGGTCGGGGCACCGGGCGACCGCCTCGCCGAGCCACTCAGGGTCGACCGACCGGTACACCAGTGCGAGGAAGTAGGCCACCGGCAGCGGCTCGCGAACCCCCACGGCCACGGCCGCGAGCCGCTCCACCTGATCCGGTGCGATGCCACACACCCACAGGTCGTCCAGCCCCCCCGGCTCGCGCACCAGCGCCTCCGCCCGGTGGCGCGGCGCCTGCTGGAAGGAACCCCGGATCCTCTCGAACCCCGCCAGGACCTCCTCGAACTGGGCCTCGTCCAGCGGGCGCCGCCGCCGCGCACGCACCGCCTTGACGAGGTGGGTGGCCGAGCGGAGGTGACGGGCGGCCTGGACGATGCCCGCGAACTCCCGAGACCGGCAGCAGGCATGCGTGCGCCGCACGGTCCACCCGCCGGCCTTGGTGGGCTCGACCTCGGCCGTGACGGGGTTGGTAAGCACGTCGATCACGCTGCGCAGCGCGGGAATGGTCATATCGACCAGCTCGACGCAGGAGCAGTAACCACCCAGCGCCATGCCCACCCGCTCCGCGTCCAGGTCGTGCGGGGTCGTGACCGACCAGTCCGGGTGGATCGTCACCCGGTGGGTCCGGGCGTCCTGCGCGGTGGGGCTCGCCCGACACCGCACGACGAGCTCCATCGGCTCCCCTTCCGGCTCCCCACCCGGCACCGGGCCGGCTCCAGGGGTGCTGCGGGTCATCCCACCGACTGTGACAGAGCCCGAGGACGAAGAGAAGACCGTTCGACCCGTGGAAGCCCTGACAGCCGGTTCGGACGCCGCCACTCAGCGGAGGTGGTGCGGTCCTCCGCCGCCCCTCCTCCAGTGGGCTCCCTTCGTTGATACCCCTGATACGCCGACCCATCGTTTCTGTCTGGCTAGCGTGACACACGAACCTGTCTACAGACCCTGACAAATATGTATGTCACGGTAACATGACAACTGCGAACATCACGTTTTCCAGACAGAAGTCAGGGGAGGCCTCATGCTCACCACCGTGCGCGACCTGGGAGCCGCCGTCCGCGCTGCCCGGCACGAGGGCGGGCTGAGCCAGCAGGTTCTGGCTGACCGCGCTGGCGTCCCGCGACAGTGGGTGTCTCGGCTCGAGACCGGATCGAACCCCGGCGCCGAGCTCCGCAAGGTGCTCGACGTGCTCGCCGCGCTCGGCCTGGCCGTCGAGTTGGGGCCATCGCCCGAGCCCAGCTCCTTGAACGAGGACCCCTTTGCTGACATGTTCGCCGGCGAAACGTCATGACCGAGATGAACGTCTTCCTCGACGGCGCCCTGGCCGGCAGGGTGGAGCAGGCGACCGGTGGCGCCCTGAGCTTCACCTACGACGTCGGGTACACCGCCGGGCGGAGCCCGACCCCGCTGTCGCTGTCCATGCCGCTGTCCGGGCGGCGTCACGGCAACCGCGTCGTGTCGGCATGGCTGGATGGTCTGCTGCCTGACAACGCTGCCGTGCGCGAGGAATGGGGTCGCCGCTTCCAGGTGTCGGCGCGCAACCCCTTCGCACTGCTGCGACACGTCGGGCGGGACGCCGCCGGGGCTGTGCAGGTGCTGCCGGTCGACGTGGACCCCCCGGACGCAGCCCAGCGCACCCGGGACGTGCGCCGCCTGTCCGAGGCCGAAGTCTGCGCCATGCTGCGTGAGCTGACCGTGCGCGATGCCGGCTGGGAGGTCGGGGCCCGCTCGGGCCGGTGGAGCCTGGCCGGCGCTCAGACCAAGGTCGCGCTGCACCTGCTCGACGACGGCGCCTGGGGTGTGCCGAACGACTCCACTCCGACGACCCACATCCTGAAGCCCACGCGCGCGAACACCCGCTTCGGCGACCTGCACGTCAACGAGTTCGTGTGTCTGCGTGCCGCAGGGCTGCTCGGGCTGCGCGTCGCCCAGGTCGAGCTCGTCGACTTCAGCGGCGCGAAGACCCTGGTCTCCACTCGCTACGACCGGCGCCGCGACCGTGGCGGCCAGTGGCTGCGTCTGCACCAGGAGGATTTACTCCAGGCGATGAGCTACCCGTCGTCGAAGAAGTACCAGGCCGACGCAGGCCCGAGCGTCAGGAACGTCGCGGCGCTGCTCGGCACGCTGGGGCTTGCCGACCGCGAAGCGGTGCGGACGGCGTTCTTCGACGCGTTTGCGTTCAACGTGCTCGTTGGAGGCACGGACGCACATGCGAAGAACTACAGCCTGCTGCTGCGAGGCCCTCGGGTCGCCTTGGCGCCTCTGTACGACGCGGCCAGCTACGCGCCGTACCTGCAGCCGGGTGAAGCCGTGCGCAGCTCGATGAAGGTTGGCAGGGCATGGCAGGTGCGCGACGTGACGGTCGAGGACTGGGTCGATGTTGCGACCGCCCTCGAGCTGCATCCCGAGCTCGCGCTCGACCGGGTTGAGTCGCTGCGCAGCCGACTGCCCGAGGCGGTGGCAGAAGCGGCCGAGACGGCACCGGCATCGTTCACGAAGGACGCGCACCGGGTGGCAGCTGCGGTCGGCCGCCAGAGGCACCTGCACGTCCCGCGGCTGCCCCACGCACGTCGCTAGGAATCGGGACGCCCCAAGCACATCATCGGGTACGTTGGCGAACTCGGAAGGCGGATCCTGGGAGTGGAGCTGCGTTGATCGTCCTTCACCGCTGGTGGTCGACCGAGCGCGATCCCAGGGGGGAGCTGATCGTGTGGGCCGAGGACTCCGAGGCGCCGACTCAGCCACCGGTTCGTCGATCGTGAGCTGCGCGGCAGCGAGGCGTCACCTGGTGCGGTGGAGCCTTCGGGGCCGACTTCCGAGGGTCTGCGGCTGGGGGCGATGATGGCGCTGGCCGACGTGGTGCCGGCGGATGGCGACTTCTGGAGCGGCGCGCCCGTCGCGGCGCTGCCTGTGCAGCCGGAGCTGCCGACGGACCTGTTGCTGCGCCAGCTCCCCGTACCGGGGGCGCCCCTGGGCGGCGCGGGTCTCGTCACCTTCCTCGAGCCGTTGTACAGGGCGCTCGGAGAGTCGCCCGACTGAGGAGAGGCGGCAGTAGGTCGACCCCAGAATCCTGATCACCCTGGGCCGGTCCCACGGGATGGGATCAACAGCCCGACGTCAGCTTCGGGCCGGCGGCGGGTGCCCCTCGGACGCCTGGACGACGACGATGCCGTGACCGGAGAGGGCGAGTTGGTATGCCTCGCCGGAGCCACGGCCGATCACCGCGCCCATCTTCGCCGTCTTGCGGATCGAGGACTGCAGGCCCGCCGACCACAGCACGGCGGCCTGCATGTCGACGAAGGTGGGGATGTCGACCTGCAGCACCACCGGAGTGCCATGAGCAACCACCGCGATCAGGCCGCTACCGGTGAACGTCGTGTTGAACAGGCCGCCGCTGGCCATGGAGGCTCCCTCGACCCGCTTGATGTCCCACGTCAGGCTGCTCTCGAAGGCGAGCACGGCGTTGCCGTTGACGGTGACGGACTCGTTCTCGAGCTCGAGGATGAAGATCTCGTCGGCCTCCTGGGCGAGGAAGACGTCGCCGCTGCCGGACACCTTCATCAGCGCCATACCCTCGCCGGTCAGGGCCTTCTTGAACATCTTGCCGAGGCCGCCGCTGCCCTCGTAGGCGAAGTCGACGTCGCCCTGGTAGGCCACCATCGACCCCTGGCGGGCGTAGAAGTAGCCACCTGTCCCACTGAGGTCGACCTTGAGCATCCGCTCGTTCTGAAGCATGAAGCGACCGGGGGTGCCGGACCGCTCGGACCGGTCGAGGAGTTCTCCGCGCATACCCCCACGCTAGGCCGTGATGCGCTGTGGCGCAGCACGCCCGGGTATGGCGGTCGACCTCACCGCCCGGCAAGCCGCACGGGAGCGGTGCAGCGACCTGGGACGTAAGGCGGCGGAGGCCTGGGCAATTGTGTGGTGACGGAACCAGGTCCAGCGGAACCGTCTCGACAGCACCAGCAGGCTGACCCCTGACCCCCTGCTTGCAAAATCCCCGAAGCGGCTGCCCGAGAGGGTCATTGAGCACGCGGGCGGCCATTGTGGGGTACTGGATCACGCCGGTTTCGCCCCTTACTGCAGTACTCTTATGAGGTACGTCCGGGGGCAGGTCGGGGTAGGTCGAGCTCGCGATGAGGTCGCCTTGGTCCGGCGCGCCTCGCGTCAGGCGGAGCACCAAAACACCAGGCGAGGCGCGCAGCACCTTCAGATCGCAACGAACGAACGAATCCACAAACGTCGACAGAAGGCCACTGGCGCAGCCGTCCCAGGCCCCCACCGGTTCGTGCGGTCCGCGTGAGCGCGACGAGCCCCATCACTTCGCCCACTGGGGGCGCCCCACTGCGTGTTGGCGACGGGCGCGGCCTCTTCGCGGATACGCCGACGAGATGGCCGACACCGTCAGGAGATACACCCCCCGAGACCCTCAGCGTGTTGGCCGAGATGGGCCGCGAGATGCCTCCACGTCGTGCTCGGAATGGGGTCATGAGGCCCAAGCAGCCATCGTCGTCTTGGCCACGCTCTTACTTGATGGACTCCAGTCCTGTCGAGCCTCCTGCCGGCTGTCTGTGGCATCCACTACTGTCGCACCATGTTGAAGCTTCGGCGGGACATCGTGGGGCGAGCCCATTGGAGACAGCCCCGCTTGTCTGGGGGGTGTCATGGATCTTGATCCTGCCGACACACTCGATGACCACGAGTGGGAGCGCAAGTTTTTGGTTGGGGATAGCACAATCCTTCGCGGGCTGGAGGGCTACCATATTGAGCAGGGTTACCTGTGGTCCTCAGGCGGATTCAGCCTCAGGATTAGGCGAACCCTTCCTCTGGGGTCCGCCCTGGCCCCACACGAGGTTCCTTACCGACTGACGTTAAAGGGACCACGTGTGGGCAATGGATTAGGTCGCTTGGAAATTGAGTCTCAAGTGCCAAACGAATATGGCCACGTCCTATTAGCAGAGGCGCAGTTGACTCTTCGCAAGCGACGATATCCCTACATATCAGAGGGCGAGACATGGGATATCGACGTTTTCGAAGATGGTCTCGAAGGCCTCATTATCGCAGAGATCGAAGGGTCACGCGAACGCGTGGCTCTCGCGCGAATGCCTTGGTGGGCTTCCCTCGAGGTTACGTCGGATGAGCGGTATTCCAACGAGTCACTGGCCGCTCACGGGAGGCCAGAGTGAGCGACGATCCAAGACCCAAACGCCTCCGGGACCCGGTCCACGGATATGTCAACATCCCGGGTGAGCTGACCAACCTAGTGGATTCCCCCTATCTCCAGCGATTGCGGAACATTAGCCAGAACTCGCGGGCAGTCGCCGCATACCCCGGCCTCAACGGATCTCGCTTTGAGCACGCACTGGGGACAATGGAGTTCTCTGCGCAAGCTTGGCGCAACGCATGGAGCAATATCTGGCCTGCCGCCTCTAAGAATGGTCGAGAGAACGACTCAACCCATCTCCAGATGCAGGATCTGTTCCGTGAAGACGTTGAGAAGACACTCAAGGCTAGCAGGAGAAGAGCAGCAGGCACTTATCCAGCGGACCCGTATCTTGATGACGTGTTTCCGGTTAACCCGAGTGAAAAGCAACAGCGCGCGTGGCGAGAGGAGTTCTCCCATATTCTTGAGGTGTCGGTGGCAGCAGTTGGACTTCTCCACGACGTCGGCCATCCCCCCTTTTCCCACGTTCTGGAACCAGCCTTTGAGGCCTACGCGGAGCCGATTCTGGGACGAGAGACACTGAGGCGGTTAAGGAAGCAGGAACGCAACGTCGGTCCTGGGCATGCTCAGTTTCATGAATTGGCGGGAAGTGAAATTGTCTGGCGTATCCTTAACACGCCGGAGATTGCTCACTCTTTTTCTTCGACGCTCGTTTGGGAGATCTATACCAGTCGCAAGGGAAACGCTTGGTCCGCAGCAATGCACAGCCTGATTGACGGCGAGATCGACGTCGATCGGCTGGACTACATCTGCCGCGATGCTAAGCGGGCTGGAGTTGAGTATCACGCAATTGACACCACTAGGCTTCTCAACAGCATAGAACTTCACGCGGATCGCGGCGCTGCCGGCGCCAAGAAGGGCCGGAGCAGGGGTTGGCTCGTAGGTATTGGTCAGCACGGAATTTCGGCTGTTGAATCTCTTCTAATGCAGAGGGATCAATCGTACCGGTGGATGATATTTCACTCAAAGGCACTGCTTGCGGACACTGCTCTATCTCAGGCGTTCGAGATGGCCTTGAGGTACGAAGCCGATAGGAACGTAGAACTCAACTGGTTGGATTATGTGAACCATTGGGATGGGATTCACAAGTCATACACGGTTGACGATCATGCAGTAACGACCTGGCTTCGCAGAGTGCTTCAGAGCATGTTCGATGAAGAGCATGAAGACTATGAGACGATGCTTCGTTTGGCGCATCTTTGGGATGCGATCGACGATCGAGGCGTCGCATCTTGGAGGAACTACGGTGAGTTCCTTGATGCCGTTGGCCGGGACTCCGACGCTATCAGGGCAGCCATGGACTCAGCGGCGATCGGGTCAAAGGACGCATTGTTGCGTGTCGTGGATGGCAAGGTGCGCAGGTCGGCGGACGGCCAAAGTCATATCCGTCAACCATCCAACGGTTCAGGCCAATCGCTTGCCCAGGAATTTCTGCTATGGATTCAAGATTCTTGGCAAGGGAACCCGTCTGACGAAATAAGCGGACGCCCGCGCATCGACCGAGAACTCCAGAAGTTCCTGAATGACCGTCATAAAGAAGTGAACGGCCTTCCCGGCATATGGTTAGTTGCCCATCGTATGAAATTCAAGGCCATCAAGACGGGCGAGCAACCACTGTCGCTCTGGAACGGAAACAGCAAGGAGGAGTTCCGGTCCCTATCCCCGATCTGGGATGGGCTGATGCAGTCCAACTCACGGCGCCCAATGATCTGGGCTTGGTTCGTTCCCGAGCCGGCTTCGAGCCCACCGACCCGCGAGGATGTGCAGGCGATATTTGTACGAGCCCTCACGGTTTCCATCGCTTCGCAAGGGAGTAGCAATTGACCACTATCGTTGAGCACAAGATTTCGGACCCGCAGGATGCTGCGCTAGTTGCTAGACAGTCGAGGCTAGCCAGGACCTTGATAGTGTCGTTCGTGGACGAAGCGGGCGATGCGGGGATTCAGGTGCCTGATCTTTATGACTTGGTGCGGGGTCCCGTCAAGCGCGAGAGCGGCGCTGACTACTATTGGACTACATTCGAGGCTGACTTGTACTGGCTCAGTCGAGCCGCTCGGCAAGGTCTCTATGGCTAAGATGTAGGCATGCCAGTGGATGTTCCAACCCGGGATGCTTAGGTCGCGAACGCTGCCTATATGGGCGGCTGCCGCGGTTGTCCCCACGGCAGTGGTCCGTACGGTCCGCGTGGTTGCGTCCCTGGTGTCAACAGGGCCAGTCAAGATTTGCATTCACGTTCGCTGAGACCATCAGGACTGCCTATGGCGGCCCTCCGGGTCGCGAACAACTCGTCCGTGGGATGTTCCACCGAGCCGCTTCACCCACTCCTCTAGTTCATCCATGATTTGGACGAAGTCCTCGGGACTGAGGTAGATCAGCGCCCCGGCTTTGAAGTGGTTTAGGATCTTGCAACGCGCTCCGTTCTTGGCAGTTGAAATCGCGTCATGGTGAACGATGTCGTTGCGCAGCAACCGCAGATCCCCGAACAGATCCAACGCCCCGTCGTCGCCGGCCAGGAATAGGCGAGGCCGATGGACTTCCTCCCAACGGGAGAACGTTGTAACTATCCATTGCTGCGTCAGGCGGCGAATCGCCTGCGAGTCGTAGCCGCTCAGTCGGCTCTGCCACTCAGCGCGGGGCCACCCGCCCAGCCACCTTTGAGCCAGACAAATCCTCAGTGGCGCGTTCTCCGCCTTGGGCGGGAGAGACGCCGTCAAGTCCGGAGAACTGCTCACGAGGCGGACAATCATCGCGAGGTCTGCCAGCGCATCGCTCATCTCTTGTTCGACTTCTTCGGCGATCTCATAGGGGTTCATCTCTGCAGACTAGGCGAGCGGTACTTGCCGCTCTTGTGCATCTCAAGCGCTGGCTCCGACAAAAGACACGTCCAACCTCCCGGTGCTCCAATCCGCCAATGGCTGGAGTGAGAGTCCAAGGCTGGAAGAGTTGCGCACTCCAGGGTCGAGGAGACTTCGTCCCCGAAGCCTGGCAAGCTGCATCGGGTGGACAACGGGGACAGCAGCATGCTTGAGGGGCTTTACGAGAGTCTCATCACCCAAGCACTTGAGAGGCGCCTTGCGGGCAACCCCAACCTTGACGTTCATCGCGAATCGGTGGACGACGCCGATGCGCCGGACGTCCTGGCGAGGCACGTCCGTGATGTCACTCTGCGCGCTCTTCGCCACGAGCGGGACGCCGGGAGACGCCTGGCCCTGGTCAACCGGCTCGTCGAGACTCTTGGGGCCAGCGAAGATTCGCTCTCAGCCACAGGCCAGCTCCTCGCCGTTGCGATGCCGCCTGCCCCTGGGGCCGTCGTCCGTGCGCTGAGTGAGCGTCCATCTACGCCGCTCTCGGATGCCGCGCTGCTCACCAATGCCCCAGGTGAGCCAGGTATTGGGCATGAGATCCGCGCTGAACTGGCGAGCGCTGACCGGGTAGACGTCATCATGGCCTTCGTCAAGTGGTACGGCCTGCGCCTCTTCGAGGACCGACTCAGGTCAGCCCGCGAGCGTGGCGTCCCCCTCCGCCTCATCACGACGACCTACATGGGTGCCACTGAGCGGGAGGCCCTGGATCGGCTCGTGAGGGACTTCGGGGCCGAGGTCAAGGTTCAGTACGACGCGCAACGAACACGACTCCATGCGAAGGCCTGGCTCTTTCGTCGCAACACCGGTTTCGACACGGCTTACGTCGGCTCCAGCAACCTCTCCCGCGCAGCGATGCTCGATGGCGTCGAGTGGAACGTGCGCCTGTCCTCCGTGTCCACACCGCCCTTGCTGCAGAAGTTCCTCGCGACGTTCGACAGCTACTGGAACGACCCCACCTTCGAGAAGTACGACCCCGACGCCGACCGCGACAAACTCGACGACGCGTTGGCCGAGGCAGCCGGCACGCGCATCAACGACAGGGTGACCCTAACGCTCTCGGGCCTCGAGGTCCGCCCGTACCCCTACCAACAGGAAATGCTCGACCAACTCGAGGTCGAGCGTGTCGTCCATGGCCGGCATCGGAACCTCTTGGTGGCGGCGACCGGTACTGGCAAGACGGTGGTCGCCGCCCTCGACTACCGGCGCCTCGCCGTCGACGCCCCGACGCTTCCCGGGCTGCTCTTCATTGCGCACCGGCGCGAAATCCTCCAGCAGTCGCTGCGCACCTATCGAGAGGTCCTGGCCGACGCGAACTTCGGCGAGCTGTACGTCGATGGACGTCGCCCAGAGCGTTGGGAGCACGTCTTCGCTTCGGTGCAGTCACTGTCGGCGTACGGCATCACCAACATCCCCGCGGGGGCATACCGGATCGTCGTCATCGACGAGTTCCACCACGCAGAGGCGAAGACCTACCGACGCATCCTCGACCACCTCAACCCGCGTGAGCTTCTTGGTTTGACGGCCACACCCGAACGTGGCGACGGCCTGGACGTGCGCTCCTTCTTCGGTGGACGCACTGCCGCCGAGCTACGACTGTGGGATGCGCTCAAAGCGGACCTACTGACACCGTTCCACTACTTCGCCGTAGCGGACGGCATGGACATGACCCGGGTGGACTGGAAAGCAGGCGCCTACGACACGGGCGAGCTGTCCAACCTGTTCACCGGCAATGACGCTCGCGCCCGGATCGTCCTCAAAGCTGTTCGTGACAAGGTTGCCGACCTGGCCGCGATGAAGGCACTGGCGTTCTGTGTCTCTCGAGACCATGCGCGGTACATGACCCGGGTCTTCAACGAGGCGGGAATCAGAGCAGCGACAGTGCTCGGCGACACAGCATCTGGTGATCGCGACAACGTGGTGAGAGATCTCCGAGATGGCGCCATACAGGTGGTCTTCACGGTCGACGTGTTCAATGAGGGAGTCGACGTCCCGGCCATCAACACCGTGCTCTTCCTTCGGCCCACGGAGAGCTCCACCGTGTTTCTGCAGCAGCTTGGACGCGGGCTGCGTCGTGCGAAGGACAAGGCGGTGCTCACCGCACTCGACTTCGTCGGCCACCACCGCAAGGAGTTCCGCTTCGACCAGCGGTTCCGCGCCATGACGGGCAGCACCCGCGCCGGGCTGGAGCGGGACATCGAGCAAGGCTTCCCGTTCCTCCCCGCGGGAACGCAGATCGTGCTCGACCGCCAGAGTCAGCAGCTCGTTCTCGACAACATCAGGGATCAGGTCACCAAGCGCTGGCCCAACATCACGTCGGAGTTGCGGGCCCACCCGACAGACGACCTCGGTACGTTCCTCGAGGATTCCGGGGTGGAGTTGGCGGACGTGATCCGCGGTGATCGTTCTTGGGCTCGCCTTCGCCGCGAGGCCGGCCTGGCGGTGGCTGAGGAGGGCCCACTCGAGATGCGACTGTTGAAGCGGGTACGCGCTCTGTGCCACGTCGACGACCGCGAGCGAGCGGACGCCTACCTTGCCTGGCTGCGCGACGACGCAGTGAGCTACGACCGCGCCAACCCCGTTCTCCAGGCCTACGGACGGATGCTGTTCTTCTCACTGTGGCCGGATGGCGGCGGGTTCGATTCGTACGGCGCCGGACTCGACTCACTCCGACAAGAACGCGCTCTGCGCGAAGACCTGAGAGCAGTGGTCGAGCTGGGACTCCGGGGTGCCGAGCGCGTCGCTACTCGACTGCACGGTGAACTGGGCATGCGGCCGCTGCGAGTGCACGCCCGGTACACACGGGAAGAGATCGTCTCGGCGCTCGACTATGTGTCAATCGACGGACGCAAGCCCAACAGCTTCCGTGAGGGGGTTCTCTTCTCGCCTGCGGCGAACGCGGACGCCCTGCTGGTGACCCTCCACAAGTCCGAGGCCGACTACTCACCGACGACGATGTACCAGGACTACGCGATCAGTCCCGACCTGTTCCACTGGGAATCGCAGTCTGTGACGTCGATTGCCTCGAAGACCGGTCAGCGCTACCTCAACCATCGCAGCAACGGCAGTCACGTCCTCCTCTTCACCCGTCCCCAGAAGGTCTCCGCATTCGGCACTGGCGCGCCGTACCTCTTCCTTGGAGAGGCGGACTATCTGGAGCACCGCGGTGAGCGGCCGATCGCGATCACTTGGCACCTTCGGACTCCTATGCCCGCTGCTGACTTCGCTGTCGCCAGCGTCGTGCTGTAGGCGGGCTGGCCGCCGGCCAGGCCTCCCCTGGCCGGCGGTCAACGGCCGAATCCCGGGGCTCTGCGTCCTGGAGATTGCGGCGGCTGCCGGTCGAGGCGATGCCGAGCGCTCGTGTGCTCGTTGCTGGTCGGGCCTCGCTGTGCCGTGGCGTTGTTCGCGGCGACAAAGGCCACGTGGATCGCATCGCTCAGGCGGTCGATGTACGGGCCCACATCCGGGTGTCGACGCAACGAGTCAGGCGCGGCCGACAGCCACAGCTTAGGGCTGATCATTTCGGGCTCGGGGCCGTACCTCGAGACGCTTCGGGCCAGCTCGGCTGCGGGGTCCTCGGAGGCGAGAGGGTCCGCTCTGTCCTGCCACCAAGTGGCCTGCCGTAGGACCTCGTCGGGGGACTCACCGCCCACCCAGCGGAGCGCGATCTGCCCGAGGAGGCCTGGGTATCCGGGTTGGTCCGAGAGCCCGGGCATCCACCGTTCGAGTGCCGTGTCGAGCGCCCGCATCTTCATGTCACCGATGACGTGTTGGGCGAGCAGCGGCAGCGCGTCCTCGTACTGCTGGATGGCGTACGCCAGCTCCCGGGCGGGTTCGAGGGCGCTAGCCCTGGTGGCAGATTCCGCCCGGTCGTCGCGCTCGAGGATCCTGGTGAGCACCTCACGAGGGCCGCGGTCGGCGGGTAGGTCGAGAGCAATACCGTCCGCGACCGGCTCGGCGTCCGAGAGGTAGAGGTGGTTCCGGTGGCGTCCTCGGGAGAGGGCGACGTAGAGACCTTGTCGGCTCTCGGTGCCGGCGACCACGGTGTGGGTGGTGTCGACGGTGGTCCCCTGGGCCCCGTGGATGGTGCTGGCGTACCCGAGCTGCACGTGTTGCCCGACGTAGTCGGCCGGGAGCAAGAGAACCGCGCCAAACTTGCTCGCGTGGCGACCTGCTCGCGCAACGTGGAGGGCGCCATTGCGATCAACGTCCCGGACGATCCACCGGTCCCCGTTCTTGACCCATGACCCGTCGCCTCCGCGGAGACAGCGGTCGTTGCGTCGCGTGGTGACGACGTCCCCAATGCTGGCTCGGGTGCCGTCGGCGAGCACCGCCTCCCGATGGGAGCCCGCCGCATGAGCCGCGAGCCGGTCGGCGCGGGCCTGCTCGTTGAGCTCGCGAACCGTGTCGCGGCTCGCGGCGAGGAGCAGGCTCACCCTGCCGGCAGCGACGTCCGCTCGCCAGGCGTCGAACGCCTGGTGGATGGCGGAGCCGGCATCCCCGACGTGCACGCGACCCTGCGCCAGGTAATGATCCAGCGCAGCGGGGTCGCCACTCCGGATGCCGAGCGTCGCCGCCGCCTCGTCCGCGTCGGAGAAGCGGTGGAGTTCGGTGAGGCGGACGGTTGTCCCCAGCGCACAGCCCTGCTCGGCCAAGTCGCGGAACACGCCGCTCGCGGCGACCGCGGGCAGCTGCTGGTCGTCTCCGACCAGGCGGACGCTGCCGCCCCGCTCGAGAACATGGTCGACGACTGCCGCGAGGTCCTTCGTCCCCACCATTCCGGCCTCGTCGATGACGACGAGGGTCCGCGGTCCCACCGGGGGGAAGGCCGCGACCCGGGGGTTGCTCGCGGCGGCGGCCGCACTGTGGAGGAACTTGGTGACGGTCTCGGCGGTGGTGTCGATCGCCTGCCCAAGCTCCTCTGCTGCGACGGCGGTGGGTGCGAGCCCGATGACCTGCCCGCCACCACCGCGCCAGGCCTTGGCGAGGGTGGCCATCGCGGTGGTCTTGCCGCTCCCGGCAGGTGCCAGGGCCACCTGAACGCGCACCCCACTCGTGGCGAGAGCCTTGACGAGCTCGGCCTGACCGGCGTCGAGCCCGGCTCCCGCCTCGGCGCCCCGCCGGAGGGCGAGATCGACGAAGAACTCGGGGACGGCGTATCCGCCGCTCCGTTCAGCGGCCGCGAGAAGCCGTCGCTCGGCCTCCAGGATCGCGGCCGACGTGTACGTCCGGCTCCCGTGGACCGTGTAGACCGATGTGCCGTCCGGGCGGCGGAGGAACTCGGGCTCGCCGAGGTCGCGGACGGCAGCCACAGGTAGAGACAAACCCTGCGTCACTCGCTCGACAACGTCCCCGACCGCTTCGTCCAGGGACGACAGGGGGATGCCGGCGTACCGGGCCTGGCGGAGGGCCTCAGCCCGCACGTGCCAGACCTGCCACGTCGACCGGGACGACTCGAGGACGTCGACCACGCGCCTCGCGAGTACGTCCCGGGACGCGTCCCTCCCCCCACGGCCCACGTCCCGGCCCCGACCGAACACGGCAGCGACCATGTCGGTGACGGTCGGGTGCCGAGCATCGCCACCGGCGGCCAGGACGGCATCCGCCTGGCACCGCCACTGGTCGCGCTGCTCGCACAGGCTGCGCGGCTCGTGCTTGTCGGGGCGTGTCTCGAGGTTGGCCTGCTGGGCCAGGGCGAGGGACTCGATCCGGGTCGGTGCCCGGCCGTGGTCGGCTTGGAAGGCCGCGCCGAGCTCGCGTTGGCGGGCGGTGATGTCGACCCGGCGGGACGACCACATCTCGATGAGGCGTGGGTCGATGCCGTCGATCTCGCGGACGGGTCGTCGTCCCTGGGGAGAGGGACGTTCGGTGAACCGCACGCCGAGCCGCTCGGTGAGCTCGGCCTCAAGCCGGGTGTTGTAGTGCTCGGAGGCCATGACCTTGGCCTTGAACACCATCCGGCCGTCGAGGGTGAGCCACTTGCCGCCCTCGCTGGGGAGGGTCTGCACTTTGTTGGAAATGACGACGTGGGTGTGCAGGTCGGGATCGCCGGCACGGGAGTCGCGGTGGTCGAACGCGGCGGCGACGAGCCCGGTGACCGGCACCTGCCGGATGCCGGCCTTGCCGACGCGGGTGAACGCTACCTCCCGCTCGAGCAGGCCGATCGTCTCCCGGACCGCTGCCTCGTGGGCGGCCGCGACTTCCCTGGCGACCTCGGGCGTGGTGATCGCCCACAGCGTCGACACGGACTTAACCGGGCTGAATGTCAGGTCGTACCCGGCGACAGGGGTCTGGGCCGGCGTCGACGCGGTCGCGACGAAACCCGTCAGTTCGGTCTCGTCGCGCGGGGCGCGGCCATTCGTGCGTACGAAGGCGCGGGTGGCGACCTCGGTGCGGATGCCGGCACGCACCTCTGTGGGGATGGGGACGTTCCACCGCCGACCCTGGGAGGTGTTGTGCTCACTGAACGCTGCGGCGACCTCCTGGCGCAGGCTGGTCGCAGTGAAGGTGGGGAAGGCGCGACCGAGGGAACCCCAACCGCGTGCCACGGCATCCGGGTCCTGGGATCGCGGGTGCCGGCCCTGACCGAAGAGGAGCTTCATCTGCTCCTCGGTGACTTCGTCGCCATCGGCGAGGTCGAGACCGGCGATGCCGCTGGCGAGCCAGCGGCCCGGCGACTCACCCTTCTCTTCGTAGTAGGCGGCCAGCCCGACCTGGCTTCGCTCGGCGCGGTCGTGAGCGGCAACCTGCCGGGTCAGGTACGTGTACCCGCTCCCGGCGGCGAGCTTGTGCAACGTCATCACACCCCCCAATGCCGCGGGGAGGGGAGTTGTGGACAGCGCCGGGTCACGAAGTGCACCAGGTGTGTTCTCAACGCGGTGGCCGTCGGCCTGTTGGTCGAGCGGCGGTGGTGGGTCGACGACGGGGTGCGGGGCTGGGTCGTGGGCGGTCCGGGCCTCGTCGAGTGGATCCGAGATTTCTTGAACTTTCTCGTCGCGGGGTGTCCACAGAGAGCAGCTTTCGGGCCTTTGGGGGGTGACCGACGCTTCTCGGCAAGTTATCCACAAGCAGCTTCGGGGGTCGTCAGCCCGATCAGGACGTGACCTACTGAAGGTCATTCCTCCACGAAAGGAGTCAGACATGTCCGTTTCAGCACACAACCAGGTGGGTCAGACCAAGCGGCGGCGCAAGGCGCCGGTGGGCCCAATCGTGCGGCGCTGGTACACCGTGCCCGAAGTCGCCGACATGCTCGGCTACGGAGCGAGCAAGGTGCGGATGATGGTCATCAGCGGCGACATCCGCTCATTGAAGGACGGTGGCTCGCGCCGGATCCTGCCCCAGTGGGTCGACGAGTACGTCGAGCGGCGCGCAGCCGAGGCTGAGGCCGATGCCAACTGGCCGCGCGATTCGGAGTGGCCGTGAGCCGACGGGCCAACGGGGAGGGGTCGATCTACCCGTACAGGAACGGCTTCGCAGCGCACGTGTGGATCGTGACGCCGAAGGGCCGCCGGCAGCGCAAGACCGTCTACGGGAAGACCCGGCCGGAGGTACACGACAAGTGGCTCCGGCTCCACGAGCAGGCGCGGCGGGGACCGATCGTGCCGGTCTCCCCGCGCCTGCGGGACTTCCTCGAGCGGTGGCTCGAGGAGACGGTCCGGCCGACCCTGTCGCCGGCCACCACCTCGAACTATGAGATGTTCACGCGGCTGTACATCATCCCTGACCTGGGCGACCGCAAGCTCGACAAGCTGATGGTCCGCGACGTCCAGGTGTGGGTGAACACTCTGCGGGTCCGCTGCCAGTGCTGCTTCCAGGGCAAGGATGCCGCGCGCCCCGAGCCGCAGTGCTGCGCCATCGGCGCGTGCTGCCACGAAGTCGCCTCGGACTGGACGGTCCACCAGGCGTGGCGGGTGCTACGAGGTGCGCTGACACAGGCGATGCGCGAGGAGTTGATCTTCCGCAATGTTGCCGCGCTCGTGCGGGTACCCATGCCGCGGTCGAAGAAGATGCCCGTGTGGACCGTCGACGAGGCGCGGCGGTTCCTCGAGTCGGCGCGCGCGGATGGTGACCCGATGTACGCCGGGTACGTCCTTCTGCTCACGCTCGGACTGAGGCGCGGGGAGATGCTCGGGCTGGCCTGGGAGGACGTCGACCTCGAGGGTGGCGAGGCGCTCATCGCGTGGCAGGTGCAGCGGGTCGACCACCAGCTGCTCCGGCGACACACGAAGACGCCATCTTCGGACGCGCCGCTGCCGCTGCCGGAGATCGCGGTGCGGGCACTCGAGCGGCACCGGGTCGAGGAGGCCAGGCGGCGGCTCGCGGCCGGTGATATGTGGGGCGACTGCGGCTTGGTCTTCACGACCCGACTCGGTGATCCGGTCGACCCACGCAACTTCCATCGCGATTTCAAGCTCAGGGCCGCGAAGGCCGGCGTGCCGGTCGTCCCGATTCACTCGACACGACGGACCTGTGCCAGCCTCCTCGTTGCTCTTGACGTCCACCCACGCGTCGCGATGGCCGTCCTCCGCCACAGCCGCATCAGCCTCACCATGGAGGTCTACTCTCAGGTCTCCTCGACATCCACCCGTGATGCGCTCAAGCGTCTCGGAGGCGAGCTGTCGGGGTCTTGACCCTGGATAGCTCACACGCGTGGCTGTCGCCATCACCGAAGATGGTGCTAGCGGACATGCCAACCTCCCTGTAGGCGGACACGTACTTCCCGGTTGACGGACAGCTGATCTCCCTGCCCGTGGCCATGGGGCCGGGCCGTGTCGGTCCCAACGGAAGCGTCCCTCCGGGGGTGTGCTCGA